>CACKFK010000031.1 GCA_902599445.1 uncultured Alphaproteobacteria bacterium | reverse complement strand
GACCTATTATTGCCTTAATTTCATGCTCCAGCACCGAAAATGATGCATCTGTTATAGCTTGAACCCCCCCAAAACTGAGCGTAATGTCTCTCACCTCTAAGATAGGGGACCCTATTGGAAATTTTCTTTCTTGCACCATATCCATCTCTTACTTTGATTCAGGTAGCGCTTCAAATTTGGGAGAGTTATTCTGTCTCGTTGAAAAACTTTCTTCCCTCAATACATCACGAAAATTTTTTCTACCCTCTTTAGAAATTCCAAGGTATAACTCTTTTACTTTTTCGTTATCCAAGAGAGTTTTTGCGGTTCCATGAAGCATTACATGGCCAGTTTCGATTATATAACCATAGTCTGCATTACGAAGAGCCACATTGGTATTTTGCTCAGCAAGAAGAATACTAACGCCTTCCTTACTATTTAACTCCTGAACTATCTTGAATATTTCAGCAACAAGCTGGGGGGCAAGCCCCATAGATGGCTCATCCAGCAAAAGCATCTTGGGTTTTGCCATCATAGCCCTAGCAACAGCCAGCATCTGCTGTTCTCCTCCCGAAGTAAAACCAGCCTGACTCTTGCGCCGATCTTTCAAGCGGTCAAAATAACTATAAATTTTTTCAAGTTCATTCTTGATTTCAGCCTTTGACAACTTCCTAGAATAGGCCCCAGCAATGATATTTTCCTCCACTGTTAAATGTCCGAAGCAACGTCTGCCCTCTAATACTTGAACCATTCCTAAGCCAACCATCTCAGCGGGATTTTGGGCCTTTACCAGGGTTCCATCGTAGGTAATGGTACCTTTTGTTACCTTGCCTCTTTCTGAAGCCAGCATAGTGGATATAGCTTTCAAGGTAGTACTCTTTCCAGCTCCATTACCTCCCAGCAATGCAACAATTTTTCCCCGTGGCACAGAAAGGGAAACATCATGTAATGCCGAAATAACACTATCGTACATAACTTCAATGTTGGTTATTTTTAGAATATCGTCTGAATTTGTACTCATTGACTTTCTTCGATTAAGTAATCTTGCCCTGCTGTTCTAACTCACCCAAATCTCAGTCGGGAGGCTCGAAGACAATTTAAAAACAATAATTGTCTTCGAGACGTCCCTAATAAGAAATCTAGCTACTTTCTTATGGACACGTTTTTGGCGTGATACCATTTTCACTAGCAAATTTGGCTGCTGAAGCTTCGACAAGGTTCCGGATATAAGCTGGATCCAATGGAGCTTCCCAGCCCGTTACTTGTTCGAACTTTTCTCCATCCCATTGCATCACAGCAAATTTACCTGCACCCTCATGGTTTGCACAGGATATAGAAAATGGAGCAACCATACCTTTAATGCCAATTTCTTCTAAACGGTCTTCACTCATATTAAGAGCCTCGTATCCATCTCTAAATTCAGCACCTGTTACGGCTTTTCCAACCTTACCGTGAATTTCCTGAGCATTCTTTAATGCTTCAATCCACATCACTGCAGCACCAAGACCTCGATTCCAGTAAACTGAGCCAACCCGACTTTCGTCAGATAGATTACCATTCCCAGCGCCATAGACTTGTTCCTTTATAGCTGCAACTAATGGATATTTATCACCTGGTAATGCATTCGCCACCGCGTAGGTGCCTATGGCGGCCTCTCCAGCCGGATACATATCTTCTTCAGCCGCACCAAAAGTTACATACATCATACGATCACGAGGAAACCTCACCCGTGCTGCGTTTGTCATGGCAGTTGAGTTCATACCTGAACCTGCACCCCAAAAGGTAACCCAGTCAGGTTTCTCTTTTCTTATCTGCAACCACTGGGACTGTTGCTCAAGTCCAGGTGGTGGAATAGAAATTTCTACTAACGTCACACCCCAATCCTTTGCAATGGATCTCATAGCAGGTAAAGGCTCTCTTCCATAAGCAGAATCAATATGAAGATGAACGATTTTCTTGCCTTTCATCTTATCTATTCCGCCTTCTTGCTCAGCCATGAACTTCATTTTTACAGCAATTTGTGACCAGTAATGACTAGCAGCATTAAACACCCAAGGCCACACACGACCATCAGCACCATCAGTTCTTCCATAGCCATACTGTGCAAGGACTACATTATCTTCTGCCATACGATTTATCACAGCATAAGCACCAGGCGTTCCCAATGTATCGAACACCACAATTCTCTGTCCGTCCTTTTCTAACAATCTCTGATAACATTCTACTGTTTTAACAGCATTATATTCGGTTTCGCACTCCTGCCAAGTTAGCATCACACCATTTACCCCACCATTCAAATTGACATAGTTCATGTAATCAATTTGAGCACCGTAGTAACCTGTCCCCATAGCTGAGTAAGGTCCAACCCTACTACTCGCTATAGGGAAATACTGCGTTTCTGCGCTAGTTGCGATTTGAGGTAGCACCAGTGTTGCTAATGCTGCTAATGTTGCAGCCCCTGTTGTCAGGTAATGTTTTATCCTTATAAAATTCATCTACATTTTCCTCCCTTTGAGCATTTTTTGCTCTTATGCCGCACACAATAATTACCTAGGGACACCCGAAATTGGTGACGGCTTCGTCCTAAATTTTGATTTTAAAATGACTTTTGAAGCTGGGAGGCTAGTAAAATGGCGACCTGGCTATGTAACTAAAACTTACCAACCCGGATCAAATATGTATATAAGCGTAAAAACCCAGGCCATTTAGCTAGGCTAAGCAAACTACAGTTGTTTAAACCAAGAGTCAATAGCGTAAAGTTGTCAACTGAGTGTGCCAGAAATATGTTCTAAAATAAGGTACTGATGGTACACCCATTTTCTCTCACACCCTTGCTAACCAAAATTAATTTGGCTTGCTAACCATATTGCTAACCAAATGAATTATTCCCTTATGTGTATGGTCGGGGCGGCGAGATTCGAAATCGCGACCTGACGCACATGAGTAATTAGCACCCAATAAAAACAGGTATAACAAGGGTTATCTGCAAATAGAAAATGATAAAAAAGGATAGACCGTGCGAGTGAATTGCGAGTGGCGTTATACTCGCAAGGCGACGAGTTCCACTCGCAGTCCTCAAATTCCCACTCGCAAGGGTCAAATAACCCTCTGCGAAAGGTTTTATAAACCACACTACACAAAACCCAATACGGCTCTGTGCGGCTTACCAAATGAATTTTGGCCCAATAGGGAGAAATTGGCTAAACAATTGTTAATAAATCATTATTAATATTAAGACTTTTGCTGGTCAAATCTAAGTCCTCCAACCGTATTAGTGAATCAGCAACTCCTAAAGCCGTAAATCCGTCATGAATAAACAAAAAAGCGTTAGATCCATGCTGAAACGCTGCGACAGCGCCAGCCTTTTCTATTCCAGTATTTATGCCAGAATTTACGGCATAAATTTTCTCACTCAACGTATCATCATCTGCAGCAAAGGTCGCAATGCCCTGAGAAGATATAGCCGCCGAACCTTTACTAGGTGTAGTTGTTTCGGATTGGACTATAGAAAAAGCCGTCTCATATGAAAACCTATCTTCTGAAGCACCAGTAGTGAAGTCACCAATTAAATCATGGGCACTTGTTGAAGGATATCCGCTTGCATAGGCAGCTGGAGATTCCCCCGCTGATATCTTAATTAAATCAGCACCCGTTCCGGTAATGATTGTATCGGCACCAAATCCCCCAACCAGTATGTCGGCGCCTTCATTCCCATAAAGTTTGTCCTTACCATCACCTGCATATATAGTATCAATGCCCGCTCCCCCATAGACCTTGTCATTACCTTTTCCGGTATTTAGCCTATCATCTCCCGAACCTCCATATACATAATCGTCATTATAGCCAGAATAAATAATGTCTGCGCCCCCATATCCGTCAATAGTATCCGAACCTGCTCCTCCCATAATCTTATCAATACCTGAACCACCCACAAAAAAATCGGCCTCCTCTGTGCCAACCAAATTTGCGGTGGACCAACCATCTACCTCATCATAGAGCACATAGATACTTTTAGAATCTTCTGCGGGTTGAATAAAATTTGTGGTGAGACCATCAAAAGTAGGTAAAAAAAGCCCCTCAAACTTGATAGTTTCTATCCCATTCACTGTTTCCCATGAGAGGGTATTGGCATTTGAAATAGTTAGGTTAGTAGTATCACCGTCATGTAGGAAAAATCGAAGAATGTCCTCACTAGTATAATCTTTAATTACATCATTACCTGAACCAGCAATAAACTCGAAGATATCTCTCCCATTTCCACCAGTAAGTGTGTCATCTCCCTTCCCTCCAAATAGGATGTCATCACCCTCGCCCCCAGTTATAATATCGTTTCCAGGTCCTGCCCACAAAACATCATTCCCTGTCTCACCATTTAGGGTCATATTTAGCGTATAATTGATATTTTCATTAGGCGTAGTCATGTCGATCACGTCATCTCCAGCTCCTGCATTGATGATCTCAATGAGATCAACCCTATTCAGCTTGTTTTCTCCTTGATACGAACCGGAAAAGCCGTCATGCCTAAAAATAGTCTCTGAAGCTGATGATGCATTTAGAGTGTCCGAACCACTCCCCCCATTAAAAACTTGTTCATGTTTAAGTTTTCCATCAATGGGGATTTTGTAATATTTTATATCCTGAAAGCCTACATTCCAAGCCTCATAATCTAACCCCCAATAGTCTTTACCTTCAATCGTAATCGAGTCATCCCCGGACCCTGTAGAAATAAAATGTGAGGCGGCACCAGAGGAAATATTGTCATTACCTCCGCCTGAATAAATAGCTGAATTTGAATGGGACACAGAAACCGTGTCATTACCATCCCCTGTTTCAAAGACATCTGTTTTAGTGAAATCTACGATCGTTTTTTCTAGTCCATTGGATAAAGTAGTCTTAACTGTTCCTGCTCCATCATCATTTGAACTAATTTTTATTGCTGGGTTATTGGTTTGGTTAGTGATTGCCTTAACGACAAGTTTATCTGTAGTTGATGTAGTCCCATGAAACTTGTCTGAAGTTCTATCTGAAGCCCATTTTTCAGGGTTCGAGTGAATTTCAGCGACAAAGTTCTCTGTAGACTTATCGTAACCGTATATGGTAATTGGCTTTGTCTCTTCCAGTTGACCCCCTGCTGTAATTTTCCAATTTTTTATTGAAGCTTTACTATCCGAAAGATCAATCCAATCTGTGAACGTTTCTCCTGTGACAAGAAATTTTTGCTGGTCAGAGTGGTATTTAATTTCTAAGGATTCCTGTGGATATGAGTCATCTTTATAGATTAGATTAAAGTTTTCTATAGGGTCCTTTATCTTAAGGACGTCGTTTCCAAGATAAGGATTAACTGTTAAGGTGTTTAAAGACTTTACGGTGCTATTATTACTTGCAGATGGTTGCCATTCAATCAGGCTACTTTTTCGATTTTGTTCAATAATAATCTGACCATATAAACTAACATTAGAATGTGAATAATAACCACCTCCAAAAGATTCATACTCCAAATAATTCATATTTCCTTTAAAGTTATCATAGTTATAATTACGATGAATTTCTAACCAACCTTCTACAGGAGTGCTACTTTTACTGGTAATTTGTAAAATATAATCTTTATTAATAAAACGCGAATTACCGCTTACATTATTATATGGTCCTACGATTTGAAGGTTTCCATAATCATTTTTTAGATTGAAGACTTTATTCCCCTTCCCATCTTCGGTGCCTATGTAAACAAGTGGATTTGCCCAATCATGATGATGATTCTGGGTACTGAAAAGATGTCCATCAGACTGTGAAAAAAAATCAAGCCCAAGAGTACTTTGCTGTTTGTCAGCAAAAAGATTATATCCAAAAATTTCTGATATGTGCCCATCAACAGTACTGTTATTCTCTAAAAAAAGAATTATAGGTGAGTCTTTAGAAACTGAGATTTTAATTCCATCTTTATTAGAAATTGAATAAAAACTCATATCCTTATAAATTTTAGTCCCAGATGGAAAACTTTGACCAGCCCAATCAGTTGGATGTGACCAATTTCCTATGCCCCCATCAACTCCAAAAACAGTACCATCGTATTTGCCTAAATCATTGATAGTTCCCGTGGGAGTAGATAAATCGATAACGTCGAAATGCTCCACAACTGTTTTAAATGTCATTGGATAGGAGCTAAATGGTTGGTCGTTCTTATGATAAAATTCATAGACGGCTGCAGAGCTATCATAAGCAGGTTCTTGCCCTAAAATCTGATTATCATGTTTAAAAATAGCTACATTATAAGGTAAGAAAAATGATTCAATTTCAGGATCTACACCAACCCCAGGTTTAAATTCTAGAGGCGGGAAAGTTCCTATTAATGTACCATCGTTTTTATAAGTCCTAATTCCAATATTTTTGCTATCAATGTAAAAGAATAATCTATCAAAATTCTGGAAATCCAAATCTGGATTAACTTTTAAAAAGCCTTTACTCCCACTATTAATGGTCAAATCTAGCCAAACTTCATCAAGAGCTTTCAAACTGCCTACGTCAGTTGCTGTATCAAAGGATGAACCTAAGGTAACGGTCTTCATGTTTGGAAAATATACCGTAGGCGTATTGGGGTCGGCAGCGCTTAAAGCACCTCCGATATCAATGATAGAAGGATAGGTTAAGCCATCACTACGATCCAAAACCCGAGCACTGATTTCCAACATATTAGTGGTGTTAAACCAGTTGCTTTGCGCATTGACTTTTGGAAATGTACTTCCATTTTCCATTAACTCTAAAGCTACACGCCCTGTGTTCATAAAACTATTTTCATTGATTATGATTGTTTCAACGGCCACAGAGTTCCCCAGAGTATTACCATAGGCATTCTGAACATTAATTAATGGAAATGAGTTATAATAGTGGCTCTCAAAATTGGTGGAATCTATATCGTAAAAAAGATTGTTTTTAAAAGAGACAGTCTCATTAGAACTTGCTGTATTAATTCTAAATCCGTAGATATTTTTAAAAATATTGCGGGCAATTGTTGAGTCTGAGTGAGGTTGGTTTATGAACACCTGAGAGCTCCAATCCTCTACCATCGAATCCGTAAGACTTACAGTTCCATATTCCCATCCACCATTTAAAAAAGATCCTCCTTTTATATGAGCTGAGTGAATATCAATTGCTGCTGAAGTGCTATACGATTTACTTCCAAAAACGATCTGGGTGTCATTGATATTAACTAATGTCTCAGCTTGCCCATCAACAACTAAAGAACCCCAAACTTCAATACGACCACCATTAACTGTCGATCCCTTAGATATGGTAAGGGTGGCTCCTTCAGCTACCTGAACAGTACCATCTAAATCAATCACCCCTGTCCAGGTAGTGTCTTGGAGAATGACTGTATTTCCTGTTGTATCTACTCGTGTATCATAGGTTGGAATGTTATCAACCGCAGGCGTATTGGGGTCGGCAGCGCTTAAAGCACCTCCGATATCAATGATAGAAGGATAGGTTAAGCCATCACTACGATCCAAAACCCGAGCACTGATTTCCAACATATTAGTGGTGTTAAACCAGTTGCTTTGCGCATTGACTTTTGGAAATGTACTTCCATTTTCCATTAACTCTAAAGCTACACGCCCTGTGTTCATAAAACTATTTTCATTGATTATGATTGTTTCAACGGCCACAGAGTTCCCCAGAGTATTACCATAGGCATTCTGAACATTAATTAATGGAAATGAGTTATAATAGTGGCTCTCAAAATTGGTGGAATCTATATCGTAAAAAAGATTGTTTTTAAAAGAGACAGTCTCATTAGAACTTGCTGTATTAATTCTAAATCCGTAGATATTTTTAAAAATATTGCGGGCAATTGTTGAGTCTGAGTGAGGTTGGTTTATGAACACCTGAGAGCTCCAATCCTCTACCATCGAATCCGTAAGACTTACAGTTCCATATTCCCATCCACCATTTAAAAAAGATCCTCCTTTTATATGAGCTGAGTGAATATCAATTGCTGCTGAAGTGCTATACGATTTACTTCCAAAAACGATCTGGGTGTCATTGATATTAACTAATGTCTCAGCTTGCCCATCAACAACTAAAGAACCCCAAACTTCAATACGACCACCATTAACTGTCGATCCCTTAGATATGGTAAGGGTGGCTCCTTCAGCTACCTGAACAGTACCATCTAAATCAATCACTCCTGTCCAGGTAGTGTCTTGGAGAATTGTTTGAGTCATAACCCTAGATAAAAAATCTAATTTACTAAAATAAATGTAACAGGCTAAGTGAGTTTAAGAAAACAAAAAAGGGGTAAAAATTAACACTACTTTTTGCTATAATTAAGACATGTCCTTAAATGGCCAAAAAGGTTAACATAAGAATGTTCTGGATCGAAAAACCATTATGAGGTCTTTTTTCTAACTTTTTTGCATGTGCATATGTCAAGAACTTCCGACCTGGAGCCTAGGCGACGAGTTCCCACTCGCAGTCCTTAAATCCCCACTCGCAAAAAATCCTAGGCGACGAGTTCCAGCCAAAAAACTTGGTTTTTTTCGCAACGCTCTGCGAGTGGATTGCGAGTGAAACCAATCAGACCCTTTGTTTGCATGGTCGGGGCGGCGAGATTCGAACTCACGACCTACGGTACCCAAAACCGTCGCGCTACCAGGCTGCGCCACGCCCCGAAGACTTTCTTCTATTATTATAATTAGGAAATTGAAAGCCTTTTTATGTCTTTATCCAAGAAAAATAGGTAAATTCTTCTAATCAAATCATACCCAAAACCTTGGTTGGAAACCGCTTCTACATATCAAGGTTAAGGAAAAACCACATGTCCAAAAGAGGTTCGTCATCAGATGGTGATTGCTCTAAGACTGGATTGCATCATCCCATGCAAAAATAGCGTCAGCCATCTTGCCACGCGGACCATCAATGATACGAATTGCAATTGCTTCACCCGCCTGGAGATCCGATAAACCAGAACTCTTTAATACTTCAATATGTAAGAATATATCTTCATCTGATTGAAAAACGTTAGCAAAACCGAAACCTTTGGCTTTATCAAACCACTTTACTCTAGCAGGTATACTTTCCTTACTTGAAGGATTTTTCTGTTCCTGATCTTTATGTTCGTCAGCACTTTCCACAATTACAGCGTTTTCAATTGTATGAATAGTGGCCACCTGCCGACCCTTATCGGTTTCCTGTAAATCAAATTCAATGAATGAGTCTTCTGCAATCGAACTTCGACCAAAATTTCTAAGAACATTGGCGTGTAATAACACGTCTCCGCCACCATCATTTACAACCAAAAAGCCGTAACCTCTCGCAGCATCAAACCACTTTACATGACCACGCACTTTATTCACGTTCAAGACTCCTTCTTCCCAACTCATCTTGAACCAATTTAAAAATTAGTAGGTTAATATTAAAACCGTTTTTTTAATAAGCAACAGGTATTATCCCTTACCTATCAAAAAGATTTATAATAAAGGATTAAATTTAAGCACCTCAAGGGTATAGTGAACACTTACTCCAAGCTGAATCAACCTTGGTCCTGGTCCACAGTTCCCTCTCATGAAGACGAAATTCTCCATCTGTCCAGAACTCTATCGATAAAGGTCTAATTCTTATTCCTCCCCAGAAACTAGGTCTAGGAGGATCATTTTTGAATTTCTTCTCCGCCTCACGAACTCTTTGGAGCAATTCTTGTCTATTTTTCAAAACAGCGCTTTGTCTTGAAGCCCATGCTCCGATACGGGATCCAAGGTCTCTGGAAGAGTAATATTCATCTGCTATGATGCCATCTTCTTTTTCACTGATGCCCCTAACACGGATTTGTTTTGCTAAACTTTTCCAATGGAATGAAAAGGCGACTTTATTGCTAAATTCAATCTCCTGAGCTTTCTTAGAAGTATAGTTTGTAAAAAACACAAAAGAGTCGGTTTCTATCTTCCTCAATAAAACCATTCTGACATTTGGGAAACCCATCTCGTCTACAGTAGCAAGAGAAATTGCATCGGCATCACTTTTTTCTGTATTTCTTGCTTGCTCCATCCAAGTCTTAACCTTAATAATAGGATCACTTTTCATCAAATCTCCAAATTTTAATATTATCTTTGAAAGTTATTTAAAAGTATTCTACAAAAATATACAAATTTATGAAATATTATTAATGGATAAATTCTTGGAAGGCATTTGATATGTTTCAATTTAAATTAAATTCATTAGGTTTCTAATGTTTAATGGTCTCTTAAACGGAAAACGCGGCTTAATAATGGGAGTCGCAAATAATAAATCTATAGCTTGGGGTATAGCTGAAGCTTGTAGTTCTGCTGGTGCAGAACTCGCTTTTACATATCAATCAGAGCCTTTAAAGAAAAGGCTGGAACCGCTCGCACACAACATTGGGAG
Organism: uncultured Alphaproteobacteria bacterium; assembly: GCA_902599445.1. Lineage (GTDB taxonomy): Bacteria > Pseudomonadota > Alphaproteobacteria > Rhodobacterales > Rhodobacteraceae > CACIIZ01. The sequence goes on along the minus strand of CACKFK010000031.1, from coordinate 7,226 downwards.
TGAGATATTACTGGAGTGTGACGTCAGCAACCCTAGTTCTTTGGATTTGGTATTTTCGGAACTTGAAAAGCACTGGGGGAATATAGATTTTTTGGTTCATGCTATTGGATTTTCTGATAAATCTGAATTGCGTGGGAAATATATTAACACCTCGGAGGAAAACTTTACTAACACTCTCTCCATCTCAACCTTCTCCTTTACTGCTGTAGCACAAAGAGCAGAAAAAATTATGGGTAAAGGTGGGTCTATTCTTACATTAACCTACTACGGGGCAGAAAAGGTTTTGCCTCATTATAATGTAATGGGAGTAGCCAAAGCAGCTCTAGAGGCTTCAGTTCGATATTTAGCCATGGATTTAGGCCCAAAAGACATCAGAGTTAATTCCTTGTCAGCAGGAACTGTAAAAACCCTGGCTGCTTCAGGAATTGGAGATTTTCGGTATATCATGAAATGGAATGAACTTAATTCCCCTTTAAGAAGGAACGTAACTCAAAGCGAAATAGGTAAAGCAGCACTATTTTTACTCTCTGACATGTCTTCTGGGGTAACAGGTGAGAATTTACATGTGGATGCAGGTTACCATGTTGTGGGAATGAAAGCTGAAGATGCTCCAGATATTGACGTAGTGACCGGTAGAAAGGATCTAGAAAATTGAAAGAGCGTTTACCTCATGAAAAAGGCTTTCATGTATCTTGGGATCAAATTCATCGAGACAGCCGAGCACTGGCATGGCGGTTGGAAAATAAAGGCCCCTTAGAAGCAGGGCAATGGAAAGGAATAATAGCTATTACTAGAGGTGGAATGGTTCCTGCCATGATTGTAGCGAGAGAATTAGATATCAGGCTTGTAGAGACTATTTCAATAAAATCATATGATCATAAGAATCAATCTGAAGCACAGATTTTAAAGCCTCCAAATATTGAAGTAATTTCTGATGGAAGCGGCGTTGTCATAATAGATGATTTAGTTGATAGTGGGAAGACAATGCAATTAGTGAGAGACAATTATCCCAAAGCACATTTTGCATCCGTCTATGCTAAACCGATCGGCCGTGATATTGTTGATACATTTATTACTGAAGTCAGCCAGGATACTTGGATTTTTTTTCCATGGGACATGGCACTGCAGTATGTAGCCCCATTTCGTGGTGATGGGTAAAACATTGAGCGCTATCGCTAATAGTGATCCATTTCGCACAAACTATCTTATCAACAGACAGTAACTTCAAAATGAATTCAGACCACAAACAAACTCTTTCTGATCTTCTTGACATTATGGAGAAGCTAAGGGATCCTAAACAAGGCTGCCGTTGGGATCTTCAGCAAACCTCAAGATCATTAATCCCATATATTATAGAAGAATCCTATGAGCTCGTAGAAGTCCTAGATATTGGAGATACAGAAAAAACATGTGATGAACTAGGGGATTTACTTCTTCAAATTGTTTTCCAGGCACAAATTGGGAAAGAAGAGAAATCCTTTGACATGGGAAAAATTATCGGTAAAGCCGTAGATAAGATGATTAGACGTCATCCTCATATTTTTGGAAGTGAAAAAAAAACCAAAACTGTAGCAGAACAAAAATTAACATGGGAGAAAATTAAAGAGAAAGAGCGATTAAGTAAGGGCGAAGACCCTTCTCCTTTTAAGAGCATTAACAAATTTCTTCCAGCTGTTAACCAAGCCCTGAAATTACAGAATACTGCAAGTTCTCTTGGCCTCGATTTTAATGATGCAGAAACTATCCTCGCAGAAACTCTAAAAAAATTTTCAGAAACTGAAAAAGCCATACAGAAAAAAAATGAAAATGAAATGAAAAATGAAATTGGCGACTTGTTCTTTTTAATCATAAATTTGTCAAGAATACTTAAGATAGACCCTGAACTTTGCATTCGTGACGCAAATAAAAAGTTTTCAGAGCGATGTACTGAATACTTTCAGTCACGAGACCTGTTTAAATCAGAGAATGACTCCACAAAGCATTTCTCTACCGATTTCACTTGACAAGCTATAAAGGCTAAAGGGAACAGCTAATTCAGCACTCCATCAAATCATGCTTATAAATTTAAATCAGATAAATCAAAAATAAAGCTTATGAACAATCAAAAAAAGTCTAAGGACCTTTTAAATCGTTGCCAAAATAGTGGCTTCAGAATGACTGAACAAAGAAGATTAATTGCTCAGGTGTTAGACGAATCTCTAGATCACCCCCATGTTGAAGAGCTTTTTTCAAGAGTAAGTGCTAAAGACCCTAAGATATCTATCGCAACAGTATATCGAACCGTAAAGTTATTAGAAGAATCCGGAATAATAGAGAAACTAGAGTTTAAAGACGGAAAAACGCGGTATGAAGATGCAGAGCGAGAGCATCATGATCATTTGATAGATATGCAAACTGGTAGAATAATAGAATTCGTTGATAAGGAGATAGAACTGTTGCAAGAAAAAATAGCTGCCCGGTACGGTTACAAACTATTAGGCCATAGATTAGAATTATATGGGAAAAAGAAAAATGAGTAAAATCAAGTCAGTAACAGGAAGAGAAATATTAGATAGCAGGGGAAATCCAACTGTAGAAGTTGAGGTATCACTAGATACAGGTGTTGTGGGACGAGCCTCTGTGCCATCAGGGGCGTCCACAGGTAGACATGAAGCAGTTGAATTGAGGGATAATAACGACACAAGATTTTTTGGGAAAGGTGTGCTAAATGCCGTTAACTCTGTTAAGACTGAAATAAATTCTTGTATTACTGGAAAAGATATATTTGATCAAGAAGGAATTGATCATGCTTTAATAAATCTCGATGGCACGCCCAACAAGTCTCGTTTAGGAGCTAACGCAATTCTTGGAACTTCAATTGCTGTGGCGCAGGCAGCTTCAGAATGCAATTCTGAGCCGCTTTATGCATATCTAGCCAAAGATCAAAACCGCCTAAAGCTACCAATGCCTATGATGAATATCCTTAACGGTGGTAGTCATGCTGATAATTTACTAGATATACAAGAATTCATGATAATACCTGTTTCCGCTGATTCCATCTCTGAAGCTATTAGAATGGGTTGTGAAGTATTTCATTCACTGAAAGATCTTTTAAGGAAGAATGGTCTTGCGACGGCCGTAGGCGACGAAGGAGGGTTCGCTCCAGCTCTAAAAGATACTAATGATGCACTTGACTATATATTGGAAGCAATCGAAACAGCACATTACACCCCAGGTCAAGACTTTTTGTTGGCTTTGGATTGTGCCTCTAGCGAATATTTCGATGGAGGGAAGTATAATTTAAAAGGGGAAGATTTAAAGTTGAATCAAGAACAAAATATTCAATACTTGATAGACTTACAAGATAAGTACCCTATAGTTTCTATAGAGGATGGCATGGCAGAAGATGACTGGACTGGTTGGACAAGTTTAACAACTAAAATGGGATCAAGATGCCAACTGGTGGGCGATGACTTATTCGCCACAAACCCAAAAAGGTTAGTGGATGGGATCCAAAATAAGGCAGGAAATGCTATTCTTATCAAATATAATCAAATTGGAACTATAACCGAAACATTAGATGTAATTGGTATAGCAAGAAAAAACAATTTTCTTCAAATAATTTCTCATCGATCTGGAGAAACTGAGGATGTATCAATCGCAGACCTTTCTGTTGCAACTGGTGCTGGTCAAATTAAGACCGGTTCTATTAGTAGAACTGATCGTATCGCTAAATATAATCAGCTGTTACGAATCGAAGAATCGTTGGGAAATAAATGTTATATGTCAAAAGACTTGTTAAAATACTCATAGGTAAAAATGAAAGCAGCCATTATCTACTTCAATTACTCTTTTTGATGTTGCATTGAATTTCACTTCTAATGACTGCTTCCGCGGCTTTTGCTAGTTGCTTTCGAGTAGGGTAATCCGTACTGCCAATTGGAGTATGAAACTTTAGTTGAATAGATCCCGAAGATAGGCAAAGAACCTTCACAATATGTGCAAAAAGACTCATACTTCCCCACCAACCATAGAAGTCTTTACTTTCACTAGTTCTATTCGGCGAATAAAAAAGAGATAAAGGTTGGATGTGAAAACCAGATGTGAGATTTTCTAGCACACTATTATAAGCCAACTGAAAAAAACCTGATCGAAACTTCAAAACCCTGAGCCCATCAGAACTGGTGCCCTCTGGGAAAAAACAAAGCGTCTCCCCCATCAAAATTATTTCTTCTGCCTCTCTCGAATGCATTTCAATTCTCTGTGGCTTACGTTCAACGAAAAGAGTGTCTGCTAACTTGGCAAGAAACCCCAAGCCAGGCCACGTTTTTACTTCAGATTTGGCAACAAACACCACATCACTAGCGCTTTGTATTGCCAAAATATCCAACCATGAAACATGATTGCAAACTAGTATACTAGAATCGAAATCCTGCTTACCGTGCACTCGCAAACGTAATCCAAACAATCTTAGAGATGCAAAGGACCAAAACTGTCTGATTGCTAACATTGGTAATTTTATTCCAGTCTTTATATATAAAAACTTACACATCAAAAATATTGGGATGAGAGATAACGTAAAGGGTAAAAAGAAGAAAAGCCTAGCTAGCCCAACAAAAAATTGGAAAAATTTGATTTTCGGAAAGGAGTCTTCCTTCTCCGCTTCCCATAAATACCTATCATCCTGATTTTCCATAGTAATCCCTATATTTTTCCGTCATTTGACGCACATCGATTACAATGCATATATCTATTGTATTTAATAAACGGTCCATAAAAGCTCCTTCGCCAGACTGAGCACCTAGGCGCATATAACCCTTTAACAGGCTCGGGATCTGGCCTAAGGCCTTTATTTTATCGAATTCAGTTTCAGGGACCAAATTCATATCAATCAATCCATGTTTCAGGGCTTTGGGTCTTATTTCTTGTGGGGCTAAAAACCTATTGTAAATAAAACTCAGTCCCATTGAGATTTTTCTTACATCGTTGCCTGGGAAAGAGGCTAATCCAAATAATAAATCAATATCTCCCTCCGATACAAATGATCCAAGACCTTTCCATAAGTAATGAAGCGTCAAGCTATTTCGGTATGACTTGTCAATACATGTCCTACCCAATTCCAAACATTTTTTCTGTGACCTTATCAACGGACCCAAATCATATTCTTTAGCGCTACAAAATCCTATTCCACTTTCAGCGTCTGATCCTAGCATTAATCGAGTAACCGCAGCAATTTTTCCATTAGATCCTTCAGATTTATTTTTTAGATCAATCAGTAATAAATGGTAGCAGTAATCATCGAACTCATCACGCTCCAATTGGTGCATCTCTGGATGCGAGGTTATACTTCCGCCCATCTCTTCAATAAAGACTTTATATCTTAGCCGTTGAGATTCCTTGATTTCATCAGCATTTGCAGCAAAACGAACCTCATATCGTTCCTCAAAAATGTGCACTATACCTTGTCATTCCTCTGCAATTATGTGTAGTGAATTTCTATAGGCCGTAATTTTTTCCATGTAGACCATTGCTGCTCTCCTATTAGAATCAATTTCTATTTTCGAAAGAGTCCTGATTATCTTACCTGGCCTACCAACAACCAAACTCCCTTTGGGTATCCTTTGATTCTGCACTATTAAGGAGCCAGCGCCTATAATACAATTTGCCTCAACTTGAGCACCATTAAGCACTGTAGATCCCATCCCTATTAATGAGTTGTCCCCTATTTGACAACCATGCAATATGGATGCATGACCTATGGTACAGCCATCACCGATTTTCAATGGAAATCCCTTGTCCGTATGAAGTATCGAGTTTTCCTGAACGTTCGTACCCTTGCCGATTTGGATTTCCTCATTATCTCCTCGAATAATTGCCCCAAACCAAATAGATACTCTCGGGAAAATCAGCACCCTACCTATTATTTTTGAATCAGGTGCCAACCAACATGTTATTGGTTCGAAAACATTTGGAAGTTCATCATTTAATGAAAATAAAGTCATATTTTGTTTTTGATTACATCAAATTCATCATTAAGATCGGCAATAAAGTTAGGTAAAGTAAGTTGCCTTTGTCTTCTCATTTTCTCAGTTTCTATTATTTTGACAATAGAACCTTTTACTCGGGAAAAATTGTCATTTATCAAAACATAATCGTATTCAGCCCAATGACTTATTTCTGAACGAGCTTCTAGCATCCGAATATCCATAATACTTTTGTCATCTTGAGCTCTCGACAACAACCTCTCCTCCAAGGCTCGTATGCTGGGGGGTAATATAAAAATCGAGACTACTGAGGAAGCAAAGCTAGAATTTCTTATTTGGGCGCCACCTTGCCAATCCACATCAAAAATGACATCTTTGCCACATTCTATCAATTCCTGTATGTCTTTCTTTGGAGATCCATAAAAATTTCCAAAAACTTCTGCATATTCAATAAAATCACCATTCTGTATCATCGCTTTGAAGTCCACAGTTTTTACAAAATAATATTCCCGACCTTCAATCTCTCCAATTCGTGGAGGTCTTGTCGTAGCAGAAACTGAAAATACTATTTCTTCATGCTCACTTACGATGCTAGTAGCAAGAGAGGTCTTACCCGCCCCAGATGGAGAGGATAAGACAACTAAAAGACCTTGAGTTACTTTTTTATCATGCATGTTTTGTTCTCACTTAAAGTCCCTCTCACTTATCCCTTGCAAGAATAATAGGGCTGTTAGATCTGAATGATCAATATGAACATTTGTGGCCATCTTAACAACTTTTTGACCTTTGTATGCAACGCTAAGCCCTGAGGCCTGCAACATTTTCAAATCGTTAGCTCCATCTCCAACAGCTAGGATATTTTCAAACGCAACGCCATATACTTTGGCAATATATTCAACGGCCCTAAATTTAGCCAATCCATCAAAAATAGGCATAATCAATTTTCCTGTTAACACCCCATTCTCAGTAGCCACATCATTTGAAAAGAAAGTCGACACCTTTAGAATTCTTGCCACTCTTGAAACAAAATATTTTAATCCTCCCGAAACTATAACTGTAAAGGCATTTCTTGCATTCATTGTCTTCATCAAAGTCTCTGCGCCATCAGACAAGCTAATCCTATCTTGGAAACAACTTTCTAATAATTCGTGTCTTATACCCGTCAGTAATTTCACTCTTTCACGGATAGAAATTTCAAATGATAAGTCTCCCTGCATTGCTTGCTTTGTCAGATCTGCTACAACGTGAGAAAATCCTGCGAAC
>CACKFK010000030.1 GCA_902599445.1 uncultured Alphaproteobacteria bacterium | reverse complement strand
CCAGTGGACATGGTGTATGTGGAATAAGCCGATTTTCGATCAGATCTATTTTAGCCACCTGTATCTTTCTAGCTTCCGGTATATTGACGGTTACTTTGATGGATTGGTTTGTTCATGCGTAATTTGACTTTAGTTTTCATCTCAGGGTCAATTTTCGGATTGGGTTTAGTGATTTCGGAGATGACGAATCCAGAAAAGGTGAGATCTTTCTTGAGGGTATTTGGGAATTGGGATCCTTCACTCTTATTTGTGATGTTTTCAGCTATTTTCGTCTCTGCCCCAATGTTTTGGATCTTGAAAAAGAGAAGGCCTCAAAAACAAGCTAGTTTGGGCATTAATTCAAATCAAAAGGTTTTGGATGGTCAACTTGTGACGGGTGCAGGGTTGTTTGGTATAGGTTGGGGTTTAGTGGGTTTTTGCCCAGGTCCTGCTGTATCTTCATTATCTTTTGGACATGTGACATCTATTATATTTATGGTTGCAATGATAGCTGGTTTTATATTAAGCGACTATCTAAAATCCTCTAAGTGATATCACCATAGTTTTCTTTATACTCCATCAGTCCCAAACAGGTTTACGAGTAAAACCCCCACAATTATTAGTGCCAAACCGATCATCGTGGTCATACTGGGTATTTGATCAAATTTTATTATTCCTACAAAAGATGTTGCAACAATGCAGACCCCAGCAAAAGTGGCGTATGTTATTCCAACAGGAAGATATTTCATCGTTTGGGACAACAGGTACATGCACAATATTATTGTTATAGCACTAAAGATCGAAGGAAATAACTTAGTGAAACCATTCGCACTATTGGCAAACGAATTGGAGGCAGTACCAAACACGACGGCTAGCACTAACATTAAATATGGAAAAATATTCTTAAACAACTTTAATATAGCCCTTTTAAAAGTATGCAAGGATTGACCTCTAGCATATTGTTAATCGGATTTATAGGAATCAAGAATAGCACTGCCAGCAAAAAAGTCATGTTTTTTGATACCTTTACTTAAGGCATTATGACACCTTTGGTGAGAATTACATTGGCATAAAGTGCGCGCAATTGTTGTTCCTAACCATGACTGAAACTGAACAAAGAACATTTAATTTTTAAAATGGATGAAAAACACATTTTAGCGAGGAGGCAAGAAAAAAATAAGGATAAACAATTTGTAAATTTTCGAATTAATAACATATCGGATTAACAGATTTATCTTTCAAACAGAGCGGCTATGTGCTTTAAATTAGGATTATAAAAAGGAGTATTTCAAATGAAGTCGGCACGAATGAAACGGCTATTTGGCACATCAGGAAATTGCTTTGATGTAGCAATCGACCATGGCATGTTCAACGAACCGGGCTTTCTTAATGGAATAGAGAATATGCACAACGCTATCAGCATCGTAGCTGCTGCTGCACCTGATGCAATTCAACTTACACCGGGTACAGCGCCAATCCTGCAAGCAATCCCAGGCAAAGCACGACCCGCCTTAGTGTTACGGACAGACATTGCCAATGTCTACGGGAACCCTCTGCCACATAAGCTTTTTTCAGTCATTATTGAGGATGCAGTTGAACAAGCTATTATACTTGACGCTGCTTGTGTTGTGGTCAACCTCTTGATGTTGCCCAATCAGCCTGAGTTGCACGAGGCCTGCATCAAAAATATTAGCATATTAAAGCGGGCGTGCGAGAAGGTTGGAATGCCGCTTATGGTCGAACCCCTTGTCATGCAAGACAATGCAAAGGCAGGAGGAGGCTACATGGTCGATGGCAACATCACCAAAATACTAGTTTTGGTGCGTCAAGCCGTGGAGCTTGGAGCCGATATAATAAAGGCTGATCCTTGCGATGAGGTTAAAGATTATCACCAAGTCGTCGAGATTGCTCAAGGCATCCCTGTCTTGGTTAGGGGCGGTGGCAAAGTTTCTGATGAAGAGATTTTAACCAGAACTTCTGCTTTAATTGAGCAAGGAGCGAAGGGCATCGTATATGGGCGTAACGTAATACATCACGCCAACCCGGCTGGTATGACAAAAGCACTGATGGCCGTCGTTCATGAGGGCTTATCAGGGCCCAGTGCATTTAGTTTGATTTCGTGACGCGCGTTATCAAATTTGGTTTGATTGGTTGCGGTCTGATGGGAAAGGAATTTGCTTCAGCTGCCGCTCGGTGGTTTCATCTGACAGACACGAAAGCACGCCCTGAAATCGTTGCAGTTTGTGACCTGAACCCCATGCTTACCAATTGGTTTTCGGCTAATCTACCATCAGTTAAACAGATCACTGCAGACTATCGTGAACTTCTGGCTAATGAAACTGTTGAAGCTGTATATTGCGCTGTACCCCATAATCTTCACCACAGCATTTATCCAGAAATCTTGGCTGCTGGAAAACACCTTTTGGGTGAGAAGCCATTCGGTATAGACGCAGACGCTAACCGCCAAATCCAAGATTCAATATTGGCGCATCCTAATGCCTTGGTTAGGTGCTCGTCAGAAATGCCATTCTTTCCCGGAGCGCAGAAGTTAATTAATTTCTTGAGGGCAGGCGATTTGGGTGACATCATCGAAGTCGAAGCGGCTTTCCTTCATTCTTCTGATCTGAACCCCGACAAACCTATCAACTGGAAAAGAATAGTTGACATGAATGGTGCTTATGGCTGCATGGGAGATTTGGGAATGCACGTGCTTCATTTGCCCTTGCGTCTGGGCTGGAAGCCTAGCAGAGTTTCAGCAACGCTGGTCAACCGTTTCGCAACTCGTCCTGATGGTCAAGGCAATACTGTGCCGTGCGAAACATGGGACAATGCAACGATTTTAGGGCATGTGGACGACGATAGAGGTGGGTTTCCAATAGTTCTAAAAACCTGGAGGATTGCACCTGGCCATTCGAATACTTGGAGTGTCCGCGTTCTGGGTACAAAGAAAAGTGCCTACTTCTCCACCAAGAACCCGCGTCGGTGGCAGTTTATGACATATGCGGGAGGTGGTGCTGGAGTTTGGAGTGTAGAAGACTTAGGGTTCGAAAGCCTATTTCCAGCAATTACTGCAGGAATCTTTGAATTTGGCTTTGCAGATGCGATTCAGCAAATGTGGGCTGCATTTATGGACGAGTTGGCAGGCGGTAATGCCAATGGCTTTGGGTGCGTGACACCTCAGGAGGCTGCCGACCATCACGCTATTCTAAATGCAGCACTGATAGCGGGAACCACGAACTCAGTTCAACACGTGTCGTATTTTGAATGAAATACTGTTGGTTAAATAATGCGCGCAAAAAATGCGTTCTTAAACACGTAAATGTACAATGACAGATCGCTCTGGAATAATTTGCGCGGGTAATTGGATCGTTGATTTAATACATGATCTAGATCGTTGGCCAAACGAAAGTGAATTGGTACGTATAGGAACTCAGGCCCGCGGTGTAGGAGGTGGACCCGCCAACGTCATCACAACGCTTGCAAAGCTTGAAATTGGTTTGCCACTCTATCCCATGGGAGCTATTGGAGAAGATGAATATGGTGCGTTCATTCTAAAGGAATGCAGTCGTCTTGGTCTCCCAACTTCCGGACTAATATCTAAGACTGAAGTTGCAACAGCCCATACTCACGTAATGTCGGTGGCAGGACAAAGCAGAACATTTTTTTATCAAGGCGGTGCTAACGATACACTAAACATTAACGATTTTCCTGAAGGAACATTCAAAGGTACATCTGCCCGCATCTTCTATCTCGGTTATCTTACACTGTTACGCAACCTCGACCAAATAATAGACGATAATTCGACGAACGCTGCAAAGGTTCTAAAAAGGGCTCAAAATGCAGGCTTAGTGACTTGCGTAGACCTAGTCTCAATCCACCATCCAGAGTTTTCACGAATTGTTGAAAGTGCTGCCCCTTTCGTGGATTTCCTTATATCAAATGAAATTGAAGCTGCACAAGCAACGGGTACTAGGGTAGATGAAGAAACCTTAACCAGCGTCGAGGCGCTTACCCAAATGGCGCACGGAATGCTAGACTTGGGTGTCAGAAAGGCTGTTATCATTCACTGCGTTGAACGAGTTGTCTGGATGGATGCCAACAGAGATGTGTTTGTCATCGAGGTAGAACTAGTTCGACCAGAAGAAATTGCCAGTAATCTTGGCGCTGGTGATGCATTCTGCGCGGGTTTACTTTACGGCATTCATGAAAGTCGGGGGCCCGAACGTGCAATCCAACTGGGAAACGCTGCAGCTCAAGCATCTCTTAAAGGGCTTACAGCAACTTCCGCAATTTCGGCAGCAGCAATTAAGTCACTTCGTTAGTCACAATGGTCACCAGCCACTACTGAACTACCTCATCCTACATGAAAATCAGGGAAAAAGTTGAGGCTCTAACACTCAGGTCTGCGAGAAAAATTAGATCACGAAAAAGCCATGAATTCCTGTTTGAGGCGAGCTTCCTAACATCTGCAGCGAAGGGTCGGAAACCAACTCGTTCAAAAAGATTATATTTTTCGTAATTATCCTTGTTTAGAATTTTCCTTGGCTTCTGCAATTGAGAAGCCGGAGTAATTGACACTCTTCAACTCAGTATATTCGTGTAAGCCACCGATCCCAAGTTCTCGGCCAACCCCTGAGCAACCGAAACCACCTCGCGAAACAGCAGGATGCTCTGCTAAAAGTCCTTCACCTGTAGAGGTAGCAAAAACAGCTCCTGCACGTATGCGGTTGGCAACTCTCATTGCCTTTGCGGGGTCAGAAGACATAACAGTCGAGGCTAAACCAAAAGCTGTCGAATTTGCTTCTGTTACGGCCTCTGCTTCACTAGAAAAAGAGCGTACTGAAAGCACTGGTCCAAAAATTTCCTTTTGCCAAGCGTCTGAGTTGCGTGGCACATTAGTCAAAATAGTTGGTTGGATAAAATAGCCGCCGGATTTTTTTACATCCGCGAGATCAGGAACTCCACCGCCAGTGTAGATTTCGATACCTGCAGCTTCGACCTCGTTAAGGAAACCCAAGATTTTTTCGTGTTGAGAAGCCGAAACCACTGGTTGGATCACATCTGTCACTCCGGTTTCCCATGCTCTATCACCGCGTTCCCTTTCCGTAATGGGGTCCCTACAGTAAGGTATCTTCTCCAACACGTTTTTCAGTTTTGTCAACAATTCGTCTTTTATTCCTTCCTGTACTATTAGCCGGGTATGTGCAGTGCAAATTTGGCCGCCATTAGTTAGGCATCCCTTAATAGTGGCTTCAACCGCTCGCTCGATGTCTGTATCTTCAAATATCACCATGGCCGACTTACCACCCAATTCTAATGCTACCTGCGAAAGTTTTGGGGCAGAAGCTTCCATAATCTTGCTGCCTGTCAGTGACGAACCCGTGAAAGAAACCATTGAAACTGAGGGCGAGGCGACAAGAGCGGCACCAGTTTCACGATCGCCAGTTACAACGCTAAATACGCCTTCAGGAATACCTACATCCTGTGCCAGCTTGCCTAAGAACATGCAGGAAAGACCTGCTATTTCTGAGGGTTTGAGGATGGCGCAATTTCCGGCTACCAACGCTGGAGCTACCTTTCGAAAAGCAACATTTAGTGGGTAATTCCATGCTGAAATTAAACCAACGATACCAATCGGGTCCCGTCGGTAAACAACATCCCATTCAGCGGGGGGAAGTCCGCCCATACCTCCACCAGAGTTAACCGGTTTATCCTGCTCTGAGTCCAGAACGGCACCGAGCGACGCCCAGTATTTACCTTCACTAGCAGCGCCACCAAGTACCATTGCAGCTTGACGAAAGGGCTTGCCAACATCTGCAGCTTCAATTGCAGCTAAAACCTCGATGTTTTCCTCAATACCTTGCGCCATGCGAGAAACTAAATCACCCCGTGCTGAAGCCGGCATATTTGCCCAAGCACCATCTGACCAAGCAGCTTCGGCTTCGCGGATGGCTGACCCTATGTCATTGGCATTACCTTTTGGCAGTTCATGAAAAACTTCACCTGTCGCAGGATAGTGGGTTGGCATCTTTTGACCATCGATTGGGTCAACAAATTGACCCCCTATAAACAACTTATTAAAGCACTCGGCAGTTAGTTGTTTCTGTACTTGTTCTATTGAATTTGTTTTAGAGATTTTAGTCATTTCATTATTCTCCTAGTCTGTATTATCAATATCACCGAGCAATAAACCTATTACTCGAGTTCATTTCTCCAAGGTGGATTTGCCCCCGCTCGGCCAACCGTTATAGCCGCGGTGCGGACACCAAAATTCAAAGCTGCAACAATATCGTTTTCTGAAATCACCCTGATAGCAGCTTTTTTCAAAAGGCCTGCTTCGGCGAGACTCGTAAGAAATCCAGCGTTGAAGCTGTCACCCGCGCCAACTGTGTCGACAACATCTACTTTTAGACTGTCAACGAAGATTGGATTTCCCTCAGGCTTCCAAGCCCTTACGCCAGAACCACCGCACGTTAAAATAACAAGGGCAGGTCCAAGTTTCTGCAACTTAGCAACTTTTGTTTCAGTGGATTCTGATTCGGGAAAGAACCAATTAAAATCTTCGTCAGAAACCATTACTATGTCAGCTAATCTGAACATCCGTTCCATATGGTCACGAAAGAGCGGTTCATTTGAAACAAAGCTTGGCCGAATATTGGGATCAACCATGACGATCGAGCCATTAGCACGTGTCTCAGCAAATTGTACATAGGTCTCTGCTCCAGGTTCACAGTGAAGACTGACACCACCGAATAAAAAAGCTGTAACATCTTCCAATCGGTGCGTCATATCCTCGACTGTTATCATCCGACCAGCGGAGTTTTCGTCATAAAATAGATAAGATGCCTGACCATCAGTCAATTGAACAAAAGCCAAAGTTGTTGGGCGATCTGAAAGTATGGCATTGCTGGTATCTACATTGCTTGCACTCAATTCAGCCATGAGATGTTGACCAAAAATATCGGTAGAAATGCCACTCATTAATCCCACACGACATTTTAGCCGACCTATGCCAATGGCAGTATTGAAAATAGCACTCCCTGGGTAAGGAACAAAATCATTCTTATCCTTGACTGTCTGCTCTGGGATCATGTCAATTAGAGATTCTCCGCAACAAAGGATCACGTTAGTTTCCTAAAATTTATGACTGCATTTGTCAGTCTTACATAAGTGGCTCAACTTAGACTTCTAAGTAGATTTCAATCGCTTTGTCTAGCCCTTGGTTCCATATTATACCCAACCAAGTCTCAAAGCTGTTGGCAAATTGCGGTTCCTTAGCCAGGTTTCCATATATTTGACTCATTTCTAGCCATACGCTTGGCTTACTACGCGCGGCCTTGGCGTTGGCTTGAAGTTCGTCCCAAAAAGGATCATTTGGTTCAATTAGTGTACCATCTTCGCGCGTGCCTTCACACATGCGGGCCCAAGAAGCTTGGATTAAAGCCAATCCGGCTATAGGTGTGGCGTTAGCTAATCCATCACGAATTGAAGGAATTAAGAATCCTGGCTGTCGAGATGATCCATCAAAGGCCACTCGACGGGTCGTATCAATTATTTTTGGGTTTGAAAAACGTTTGTGAACTAAATCAACATAATTCTCAGGTGTTATACTAGGTATTGCTTTTACGTGGGGTGCCACTTCGCTAAGAATTACTTTTTTAAACAAAGGGCCTAACAATGAATTTTTCATGCATTGTTCAATGGTTTCAATAGACAGTAACTCCCCGGGTACAGCTATCACCTGATGACCACCGTTAAGAATACGAATTTTCATCATCTCAAAATCATGTACGTCATTTGTAAAAGTAGCCCCAGCTATGTCCCAATCTGGACGGCCCGCACAAAAATCATCTTCAATCACCCATTGGCGAAAGTCTTCATGGGTGACAGGCACTTCGTCGGAAATGCCAAGATCATGGACTAAGGCAAGCTCTTTGGCAGTGGTGGCTGGTACGATGCAATCGACCATTGAATTAGGAAAACTACAATTTGCTTCAATCCATTCAGAAAGCTTCGGGTCAGATAGTCCAGCGAGCGCTACTATTACCTGACGCAAGGCTGCTCCATTGCCCTGCAGATTGTCGCAGCTTTGGCAGGTAAAAGGTCCCACCCCGCTGTCACGCCTCAACCGCAGGGCGGCGACCATGGCCCCAAAGGCGGTTTTTGGCGCCTCTGGATGGGTGGCATCATAGACGATATCTGGGTGGCTAGAGTCAAAGCTTTTGCTGACAGGATCAATATAATAACCGCCCTCAGTCACAGTCAGAGTTACAATTTTAATCTCTGGCTTCGTCATCTGGGCGATCAGTGCTCCATTATCGGCTTCGATTGGGACATAATCAATCATAGAGCCCACAACTTCCACTGTGTGGCCCACCGGGGATAATTCAAGAAGGGTAGTCAGGAAATCTTGCGCTAGCAGTTTTAGGCGCTGGGCTTTGTCAAATTCTTTTACACCCGCACCAATGATAGCCCAGTCATGGGCTTGTCCCTGCTGCATCAAACGATGCAGATACCAAGACTGATGGGCGCGGTGGAAATTACCCAGACCAATGTGAACAATTCCCGCGGTCAAATTGTTACGGTCATAGTTAGGGATTTTCACACCTTTTGGAAGTTTGGGCAGTGTTGAATTCGATAGGCTAGGGATGGCTGAAATCTGCATTTTTTCTCTCATCAAGTTGTCTAGGTCCGTCCATCAACAGTACAATCCTAAAAAGTACATCCTAATATCTCGCATCAATATCGGAGCCATTTTTCATAATCACATACTAATAAATGACGCGGCGGCTCGTCTTCTTCGATTTGTGAAAAACGGCCAATTTCTTCCCGGAAGACGTTGTCGGTATTGTCGTCATTAACCGTTGACACCTCACCGATCAAAACGTCACCACCTTCACCCCAAAAGGCGTGCCAGTCCCCGGGCAAGAGGGTCACGCTTTCTCCGGGAGCGAGACGGAGTTTGTCCCCAGGGGCAAATTCTCGGCGAATACCATCACAGAACACTACTCCACCCGTATCGTTGGCAAACTCACCATTGGTATTAGATCCAAATAACTCTACCACTAATGTGGCGCCACCACGATTAATAATATCTTCTGCTTTGATTACATGAGTGTGCATGGGCGATAGCTGGTCTTGCTTGGAGATCAGTAGCTTTTCAGCATAGCACATACCACCACCACGCTGCAAATCTGCCAATCGGCCATTACGCAGGGTGAACAAAAATAGTCCCATGGAGTCAAAATTTCCCGAGCCGAAGTCAGTGATGTCCCAGCCACATTGTGTATCGATAATATGCTCAGCGATGGTTTTATTGTCGTAGAACTCTTTGGGAGTCCAGTAGGCGAATGGTGGTAATTGGAATCCAAAGCTGCGGATCATCTCATCCGCATGTGCCATAATATCATTAACTCTTGAACGTTTCATGCTGTGTCCATATCCATATTTTAAAAACTGATACCGGGCGGTCAGATACCACGCCTGCGCCTGCGCTCTTTCATTTTTTCATGTGCTTCGGGCGTACCATCGTGGAAAGACCCGAACCATTTATCCAACGGAACCATGCCGTCGGCGTAATTCACTTCGAAATATTTGTGATGGAGATAATGTGCGTAATAAGACCTATCAATAGATGTTTCCTCGCCAGTCACAATCCGGTCGAATCCCGTATGTCCCTCCGCAGGAGCAACCCCAAGCCTAGATAGGAGATTGATCATATGCACGGGGTGTGCAGGTATGACAAAGAATATTAGGACAGAAGAAAAATAGATCACATGTTCGATTGGATGCATTGACAGTCCAGACCAAGGTCCTGGATTTGTATTTCGATGATGAACCTGGTGCGCAATTCGGTAGAGTGGCGGCCAGTGTAGGAAACGGTGCGCAAAATAAAATCCCACTTCATGCACGAACGGTACAAGGAGGAAAATTAAAGTGAATGTCATTGGGTTCTCGACCGGACTGATTATAGTCGCATAGCCATTTGAATAGGCCCAAAGCAATAGCATTTCATAGCATGTCCAGATAGGTACCCCACTTGCCAATGTCCAGAACATGTTGTCATAGGTCTGATTATTAAATGTAAAGCGCTTTGCATTTTCGTCAGGCCATTTTCGGTTATATTTGAATTCTGTACCCTGTTTTCTAAATACATAGAGCCATAAATGCCAAGCACCATAAACAATCAGCGCTAGAACAAGGTTGCGTACCAGAAGCACCCCGAACCAAAAAACCGAAATTGTCTGAAAATGATCCAGTGATGGGGTCAGAAAGAACCAGATACCGATCGCAGCAATAGCGTACGCCACATTCCAGGGGAACAGGTATCCAGGAATGCCAAAGAACCAGGTCAAAAGGGCTCTAGGCTTTGGAGGCCAGGCAAAGAGAGGGCCGTAGCTTATCGGCTTATCTGGTGACCAGTCCCCTCGCGAATCCTCGCGACCAAAATTGGACTCCCCCATCAAAATCTCCTTAACAAAAAATTTATTTGATTCTCCAAACAATAAAAATCTTGATTACTTGCCTGTCAAGGGTAAACGAACTTTACGTCACTTCAAACCTATGCGTGTCTACGCTAATCGCTGAGGCCTTTGATACCCGTGTACTACGCTTTTAAAGTTAAATTTTCTACATAGAACTTTCTTTATTTGCGGTTATCCACTAAAAAGAGAAGCAGAGGGAGTATAAGGTTGGCTTACAAAAATGGATTCATCAACGCATTATTTGGAACGATGCTGTTTTGTCGAAAACTATATGGTGCTAGGTCAAAGTTTGACAAAATTGCTATGAACCCAAACAATGTTTCAAAAACTCAGATGCTTAGTCATGTGCGCCATTATTTTGAAGCTTCGGTTTGTCCAGTCATGAAACGGGGTGATAAGTGTGGCACCAATGTTTGAGCCTGAAATTCATGGTATTACAGGTCTGGTTACTTCTATTTTAAATGCCCCGCGACAAGGTCAGCGCCGTGTAGTTGCGATTGTAGGCCCACCCGGCAGTGGCAAATCAACAATTGCGAAGGCTTTGGTCCCGCTAATAGCTCAAGCTGGTGGTCTTGCGCAAGTCGTGCCAATGGACGGCTTCCACCTAGATAACAGTATCTTGCTTGAACGTAATTTGATTGATGTCAAAGGCTCACCTGGGACCTTTGACGTGAGAGGTTTTGCAAAGCTAATTTCGCGTCTTAGCAACGAACCGGAAATTATATTTCCTAAATTTGATAGAGATAAAGACCTTGCTATTGCGGGTGCGGGCTTCGTATCAGAAGATTGTGACTTGGTTTTGGTAGAAGGAAATTACCTTTTACTAGATGCTCCGTTCTGGTGTGATCTTTCCAAATACTGGGATTTTTCAGTGTTTTTAGCCGTTGAACCTAAATTATTACGCGAAAGGTTAATGCAAAGATGGCTAGACCAAGGTTTGTCCTCGGATCAAGCAAAAAAACGTGTAAAAGATAACGATCTTGTAAATGTAGAGACCGTTGTCTCTGGCTCAAACGTTGCCGATCTCACATTTGCTAATTCAAGTTTGACCTAAGTTTAAAACCTTAACAAAGTCTCAACTTCCAAATTCTTAATTCGCTTAAACCACTGCAAAACAGGTAATCACCCCTCAAGTAGGCATTGTAGTGGGAAGGCTTTATGTTTTAAAACAGCCTTTAAAGACAATGTAACCCAATTGAATATGTAATTTTATAATGATAAGTTTTAAATCGCGGATCGTCGTTTACTATAATTGGAATTTAGTAATAGATTTTAAAGGATACCGTAGAATTTTACTTTAAATAGTTCTCCTCGGCATAACGCCATTTAACAGTCAGAATTAGTGATTTTAATTAAATCTATGAATATCCCAAAAGCTGATATAGTGTTGGGAGACGAGTCTGTACATGAGGTATAATGTGGAATTTGACGCAAAACGTTTTATTCGAGAAACAAAATTCGAGCTTTTACGAAGGTTCGATGTAGCCAAAGCATTTGTTAAAAGTCGCGATATGATGCTTCGTGAAGTTGAAGCCATAAGAGCTAAGCATGATGCAGAACTTACCGTAATTCCACAAGTAGAATATCATGAAATTGTTAAAGGTGCTGTCGAAGAGCCTTTTCGTGATTTGGTTCGTCGCTGTGGATGCGTGATAGTAAAAGGTGTTTTTGATCGTATTCAAGTCAGTGAGTGGAATCATGAGATTGGCGAGTATATTGACCGAAACGACTACCTCACTGCAGCCAACAAAAAAAAAGATCTGGATAAATATTTCAGCGGGCTTGAAAACGCCACCCCACAAATTTTTAGTCTTTACTGGTCGCGCCCACAAATTATGGCAAGGCAGGCAGAAAGTATGGCAACTACAAAGCGTTTCCTCAATCGGCTTTATAATATTTCTGGTCCCATGGGTCCCGAATTCGATCCTGAGAACGATTTTGCTTATGCCGATCGCATTCGTCGCCGTCAGCCAGGAGACACAACGCTTGGCCTCTCACCACATATGGACAGCGGATCCTATGAAAGATGGTGTGATCCAGCTTATCAGGCTATATACCGTCTTATTTACGAAGGAGACATCCAAGGCTTCGATCCATGGAAGGCTGCTTTTCGCACTCAAACACGCGAATATGCATCGCCTTCCGTCTGCTCGATGTTTCGAACGTTTCAAGGATGGACTGCATTGACACAACAGGGTCCTGGCGATGGAACTCTGAGCCTATTACCAATTGCAAAGTCAATTTCCTATTTTCTACTTAGGGCTTTGCAAGAAGATGTTGCTGAGGATGACCTTTGTGGCGCGCTCCCCGGGCGGGCACTAGGTGCAAGTCCAGAATGGCATAACGAAATTCTAGAAGGCCTAATCAGTATTCCAATAGTAGAGCCGGGTGACACGGTTTGGTGGCATCCAGATGTCATACATTCCGTTGCAAATGAGCACCAAGGCGATGATTATGCAAATGTTATTTATGTTGGTGCCTCCCCAGTTTGTGCAAAAAACGAAGCCTATGCACGCAGACAAGCAGATGCCTTCCAAGTGGGACGAAGCGCGCCAGATTTTGCCGCAGAGGATTATGAGGTAAATTTCGAGGGGAGGGCAACAGTTGACGACCTTACCGAACTTGGCCGTCGACAATTGCACATCTCCTAATTCGGACAATGCCGAATATTCAGCAAGATCCTGTTTTCGAAATACTAACATTACTTGAAGTAACAAATATAGTCAGCTAATCTGCTAGGCTCATGTCACGAGGCGAGTCAATTTTCAACTTAATAGATTAGCTTGAAAACGAACGGAGTTTAACATGGACAAAAGAAGAGTGGGGCAAACGAAGCTTGAAATAGATAGCCTTGGACTTGGTGGTGCGCCACTTGGTGGAAATTTTGTAGACCTTGGGTATGCTCAAGCTGAAGAGTTAATTCAAGCCGCTAAAAATATTGGCATCGGCTATTTTGACACGGCGCCTTGGTATGGCTTTGGTCGTTCAGAACGTGTGATGGGGGACGTTCTGCGCGGCAGTGAATACATCCTATCTGATAAAGTTGGGCGCTTGCTTGCGCCCGGTCCAGTCAAAAATCCAGCCGATTTCGGCATGGTTGACCCTCTGCCGTTCAATGTTATTTACGATTATAGTTATGACGGGATCATGCGCGCATATGAAGATAGTCTACAAAGGCTAGGTCTGGATAGAATTGATATTTTATTGGTGCATGACATTGGAGAATTTCAGCACGGCCAAGATCATATGAAACATTTTAAAAGTCTAGAAAGTGGTGGTTACCGAGCAATGGACGAGTTGCGCACTGCAGGTTTGATAAAAGCAATTGGACTTGGGGTTAATGAAAACAAGGTATGCATGGATGCTTTGGCAATAGGGGATTGGGACGTGTTTCTGCTTGCGGGCCGGTATACTCTCCTTGAACAGACGGCAATTGACACATTATTTCCAGCCTGTCGCAAGGCTGGTACGTCAATCATCTGTGGGGGCCCTTTTAATTCGGGTGTTCTCGTTGGACGCGATACTTGGAATTATGCAAAGGCCCCCAAGGACGTGATAGACAAAGCACGCGCGTTGGGCGTCGTTGCAGATGAATTTGGCATTCCTCTTCCCGCGGCTGCACTACAATTTCCCTTAGGTGATGAGATCGTCTGCTCCGTCATTCCAGGCCCAAGAGACAAGGGAGAATTGGAGCAGATCGTAACTTGGTTCAAGACACCTATACCAAAAGAATTTTGGTCTTCTCTGAAAGCAAAAAATTTGATAGAACCGTCAGCTGCCGTTCCTAGCTAAACGGCTGTAAAGCCGCCATCAATCGGCAGGCATACGCCCGAAATCATTGCTGATGCATCCGATAGAAGGAAGACAATAGGTGCTGCGCAATCCTCTTCAGTCGCCCAACGGTTAAGCGGCATAGCCTCCAGAAGTGGGCCGCCAACGTCCTCCCGTCCCCAATACCATTCCGACATCGGTGTCATCACAACCGTAGGATTTACAGCATTGACGCGAATGTTATACTTTCCCAGGTCTAATGCGGAAACTCGTGTCATTGCATCGACCGCCCCTTTGGAGGATGCGTACGAAATATGTCCGGTTAGCCCAACAAGTGACGCCTGACTGGAAACATTTACAATCGAGCCGCCCAGCCCAGCTTTGACCATCCCCTGAGAGGCATACTTTGTCACAAGAAGTGTGCCCCGCGCATTCACATTATTGACCTTGTCGAACACCTCCAAATCGGTTTCCATCGGCGATGCAATCTCACCGCCCCAGCCACCGCAGTTTACGATGCCAAAAACCTCAATGCCTGATAAGGCGTCTTTCACGGAAAGCTCTGATTCTAGATCAAAAGGCAACACATCACATCCTGTATCCATTGCCAAATTTGCCAGTTTATCTTCGTTCCGGCCTGAAGCGATCACCTTTGCTTCTTCCTTAACTAACATACGGACTGTTGCAGCGCCGATACCACCAGATGCACCAGTAACAAGGATTACACGATCTTTTAAGCCTGTATTCACAGTATTCCTCCAAATAGGTATTGTCCTCAGAGTTTAAACAACATTCATAAGTTGTCCAGAGAGATTTAGGTGAACCAAATTATCGACACTCAGTTGATTGACACTTACTTGCAAGTCACGGAATAAAGGAAAATTTTTGGTTGTAAGATAGAAAATTGCAAACTAAGGTGGTCGGATGAGTGCCATTAAGGGCTCAAAAACAACTATTACCTGGGAGGAAATTTAATAATGTTTTTAAAAAAATTGTCGGCGCTGACTTTGGGCGTCGCCGCTATGGGCCTAACCGCTATTCCAGCGGTGGCTCAAGACTTTAAGGGCGTTACAGTCGATATTTTAACGCGGCCTGGCTATGTGATTGCAGGTCCTTTGGCTGAACGTGGAAAAGACTTTGAAGCAATGACAGGGGCAAAAATTGTGGTGACGGAAGTTCCGTTCGCTGAGATTTTTCCAAAGATTCAAGCTGACTGGTCAACTGGAACCAATTCAATCGACGTGGGCGTTTTTGCTGCCGGTTGGGGCGTAGAACTTGATGCTGCCGGTCTATTAGAGGACCTCGATCCTTATATTGCAGCCGACAGTAAGATTGATCTTGATGACATCGCGCCTTATTTCCGCGAATTTGGCCAAAAAGTTGGTGGCAAAACTAAACTTCTGATGGTCGATGGTGACTTTCAGATGGTCTATTACCGGACTGATGTTTTAAGCAGTAAAGGATTACAGCCACCCAAAACTTGGGAAGAGTATTTGGACGTTGCTTCCAAAATCCACGGTGAAGACATGAACGGAGACGGTGAAGGCGATTTTGGTTCCTGCATCTTTAAAAAGAGAAATGCACAATCGTATTTCGCGATCCAGACCTTTGCTGCCCCAATTGTTCAGACACAAGGTACTGCCCAAGGCTTCCATTTTGATAATTCAAACATGAAACCGATTATCAATAATGACGGCTGGAAAAAAGCGTTTGAGCTCTACAAAGCTACGGGTAAATATGGTCCACCAGACGAGTTGAATATGGATATTGGCGATACTCGCGCTTTGTTCAAAGCAGGTCGGTGTGGCTTGATTGTAGAATGGGGTGATCCAGGCACTTTGCAACTTGACGATGATGCAAAAGCAATCAGAGGCAAGATGTACGCTATTTCAGCAGTTGGTTCAACAGAAGTGCTAGACCGAGCAACTGGAAAGTTGGTTCCTGTTTCTGCTGCGACGGCCCCCTATGCTGTTGACGGCATCAACTATGCGCCGTTTGCAGCCTTTGGCGGATGGGCAGGAGCAGTCAATAAAGGGGCTGACGCAAAGACTAAAGCTGCAGCTTACGCATTCTTGTCTTATATGAATCAAGCAGCACAATCTGGTATTGATGTGACGATTGGCGCAACTGGCTACAATCCATACCGTACCTCGCAGTTGGCGAGTACTGATCTTTGGGTAAAAGCGGGCATGCCAAAGGCATTGGCTGATAACTACCTTGGTGCAATTAACGGTGCTATCAATAACCTTAACATGGCATCTGACATGAAAATCCCAGGTGCTCAGAAATACACTTCTGTCGTTCTCGATACCGAGCTTGCGCGCTATCTGGCAGGAGAAATTACGGTTGATGAAGCTCTGGCCAATATTGAAGAAGGTTGGGAAGAGGTCACTGAAGACTTTGGACGCGACGAACAGGTCGCATCCCAAGCCTTGGCACTTGGTCTCTAAATAAGCCAATTAATTAATGGCTTCGTATAAAACTTCGCTCCAGCCGACTCTCATGTCGGCTGGCGTAACCCGAAAAAACCGGTTGGGGGAATGGGTGGACCGACATTCCGGTACATTTTTCATCGCACCTTGTGCGACTTTAATTTTAATTTTCGCAATTTTCCCAACAGTTTATTCGATTTTTTTCGCGGTTAGCCGTGTACGTTTTACGGGAGACGGGCTTAAGTTTCGTTATGTAGGTCTTCGGAACTTTAAAAAACTGGTTTTTGGCAGTGGTGAGGTACAATTTCTGGGCCGAACCGATCCTGTCAGCATTTTTGGATATGCTATATTTATAATAATTGTCATTGCAGTTTTGGTGTGGCTCTGGCGGTCTCGAAAACATACAACTTGGGTAGGCATGATAGGACGGACGATCTCCGCAACTATGGCGATTTTTCTAACTTGGCTTTTGTGTGCGTCGCTCTTGTCCGGAAATGCGATAGGCACTCTTTATACAACACTTTTCTATGTTATCGTGGGCTGTGCTCTTCAATTTGTGATCGGCACTGGATTAGCCTTTCTATGTTCACAGCCAATTTCTGGCAAAAACTTTTTTCGGGTGGTTTTCTTCATTCCACTTATGATTACCCCTTTGGGTGTTGGATATGCGATGCGGATGTTAGCCGACGTCACTAAGGGTCCGTTTGAGCCACTTTTGGCTTTTCTTGGGTTATCAGATTGGGTCTGGTCTGCCGACGCATGGTCAGCACGATTTATAATGATGATTGGCGAATCTTGGCAGTGGATACCCTTTATTTTTATCTGCATGTTGGCGGCATTAGAGAACGTGCCTAACGATCATGTTGAAGCAGCACAAGTCGACGGAGCATCAAGCCCTCAAATTTTCAGGGAGATTATTTGGCCACAGGTCCTGCCTGTAGCAGCAACTGTATTGTTGATACGAATGATAGAAGCGTTCAAGATCGTCGATCTTCCCAACATTATGACAGGCGGTGGGCCTGGAACAGCCACAGAATCGATGTCTTTGCAGGCAATGTTCGTCTGGCGGGCCAATGACATGGGTTCCTCGGCAGCAATATCCTATATGCTCTTAATTCTTACAGTTGTCGTCTGTGCATCGTTTTTTAACTATGTGGTTCTTGGTCAGGTTAGAAAGGCTGGCGCATGAGTAAAACCTCCTTTAAATTCCAAAAATCTCAACGT
>CACKFK010000029.1 GCA_902599445.1 uncultured Alphaproteobacteria bacterium | reverse complement strand
GAAAATGATCATTATTTTCATGAGAAATTGGCCCGTGGAGGTAGTGGTCAAGCGGGAGTGAATGGAAGTGATTTTTCAGCTTGGATAGATGATTGGTCTTTTTATGGTGATCAAGATTGGAGCGCGTTGAAAATACAAGCGAAAGGCAAAAATTTCGAATACTCTTTAAATCTTGAGGCCGATGGACCGATAATTCTGCATGGTGATAATGGGTACAGCATAAAAACATTCGAGGGCCACAGTTCGGCTTATTATAGTCAACCGTTTTTTAAAGCACATGGAAAAGTTGTTCTTGAAAATGATAGATTCTCAGTGAAAGGATTGGCCTGGGCTGATCGGGAATGGTCTAGCGCAGTGCTCGGACCAAATCAAATAGGGTGGGATTGGTTCTCTCTGCACTTAGAGAATAATGAGAAGCTTATGCTATTCCGGATGAGGGAAAAGAATTCCAACCATTTTTATTCTGGAACTTTAGTGACAGAAGATAAACAAGTCATGGCATTAAATAGCACCGAGATCAAGGTAACTCCTCTATCCCATCAGGTCAGAAGGCCTCTAAACAGGTCAGATAGATTAAAAACTCCAGTCAAATGGAGGATAGAGATTGATAAAAAGGGTTTTGATGTCATTACAACTGCCGTCAATCCTAATTCATACAACGACGGGGTTATCCCTTACTGGGAAGGTCCTATCGCTTTTTCTGGCAGCCACCAAGGTGTAGGGTATTTAGAGATGACAGGATATTAAATTGAGAGAATCTATTCTAGGCTGCCCTAGCATCTAAAACCGCACCCACCTTAACCTGAGCTTTTTCCTCTTCTACTCCGTCTACCGCCGCTACTTCTCTGGTCAACCTCTCTAAAGCAGCTTCATAAAGTTGTCGTTCTGAGTAAGACTGTTCCCTCTGTTCATCATTTCGATGCAAATCACGAATGACTTCCGCGATTGAGATCAAATCACCAGAATTGATCTTCTGCTCATACTCCTGAGCACGGCGAGACCACATTGCTCGTTTGACACGAGCACGGCCCTTCAAAGTAGTCATTGCTTTACCCACGATTGCTGGTGAAGAAAGGCATCTCATCCCAACTGAATCGGCTTTAGACGTAGGAACTCTAAGGGTCATTTTATCCTTGGCAAAATGTATTACGAACATTTCCATTTCCGTACCAGCTACAATTTCCTTCTCTATAGCTTCTACTCGCCCTACCCCATGGGTTGGGTAAACAACGTAATCATCTTGCGCAAATTCCATATTATCACTCATTTTCTAAATTATTCCTTACTCAAAAACAAAATGCCCCACCGGAAAGATACCTTCTATCCCCAAAAGACCGATTATACCTATGATTTCAGAGCCGATACATTTTCCTATTTAAAACGAAATCAACTCTTACTATGATGGCTATCCTTTAACAGATTTTTCTTCAAAAATCAACTGTTTATAAAGGTAAGTTCTAAACCCTAAACTATACAAGTCATTTTTCTGGAACTAAATTGCTATCTAATCACCTTCTCCTGGATTTGCTGAAAAGTATTTTTCTAACTTACCTACCTCTTCTGCTTTGTCATCAGCATCAGGTAAAGGGTCCTTCCGAATTGTTATTACTGGCCACATTTCAGAATATCTTCGATTAAACTCTACCCAATCGCTAGCACCAGGATCAGTGTCAGGCTTTATAGCATCAACAGGACATTCAGGCTCACAAACCCCGCAATCTATGCACTCATCAGGGTGAATGACCAACATGTTCTCGCCTTCATAAAAGCAATCCACAGGACAAACTTCAACACAATCAGTATATTTACACCTTATGCAATTATCATTAACTATGTACGTCATAAAAAAACCTGTGTCTTTTTTCTTTAGGTGCAGAATTTAACTTATAGTAACCATTGATGTAGTCACTTTTTCTCAGATTTCTACAATCCTGATATGTTATTATTTTTTAAAGAAATTACTAGCTTTCTTTAGTTTAATCAAAGCACGTCTCCCTTTTTTGTCTGGACGAAGACTAGAATCTGTTTCTAATACGTCCCTGTCTTTACTATTATTCGTACTATATAGTATTTCTTCAATCGTATCTTCATACATATGTTTTGCTAAGTCATAGCTTTCCCTTTTCATTCCAAACTTGGCAACCCTGATCTGAAAAATCATGTTAGATCTTTTCACAATGACACCATCACCAATTTTTATCAGCTGTGATTGCTTTTTGATTTGGTTTCCATTTAGATAAATTAAGCCTTTTTCTATGGCCCTTACAGCCTTACTCCTCGTTTTAAAAATCCTCGCGAAAAATAGCCATCTATCAATCCTCAAGAGTTAACCTTTTAATTTTTCACAAGAGAAGCTAATGCTGCGAAAGGGCTATTAGGATCCACTTTTTTAACTATTGATTTTTCTACCCGGGTTCCATTTTTGGGTTGCTCTATCTCTTTACCCAGGTTGCCCTTCCTTTTAAATCCAGAAACATTTCTTTTATGATTTTTTCTAATTGCTGGTCGTTTCATAACATACTTAAACAGAAAGGATTCAGTTCCAAAACTGTCTGGTTCTTTAACTATTTTAGAATTTTTCATAACAGCTGATCCCTTGACATCCCCTGAATTAGGATCATTTTTTTCTATCATTTCATTTTGCCCGCTTCCATTAATTTCAGAAGAAAAAGTTTTCTTTAGCGTTGAAGCTTTATAACCTAAGGACTCCACCAAGTCCTTAAATTGTAGAAGTGTAAGCCCTGTTATGGAAAGCATTTCCGGCGTAGCTTCAAAACCATTTTTTGCATCCTCATTGCGAATAAGATCTGCAAGTCTCTCCAGCATATCAATTCGAACAGCTCGGGTTCCGAGCATCCGAAACCCTGCCATTATATAAAATGAAGGGTCCACCTCTTTAACTGAAGGTATTGTAACTAGGCCTGGGACAGGAGGTTCTGGAACTAAGGCCAGCTTATGATAAATCTTCCAAAGTAATATACGAATTCGACTTGGCTCTGGTTTAAGTAAGCTTGGTTGGAAGACACTATATTGACCAAATCGAACCCCATGTTTTCTAAATTTTGATCTAGCTTCTTGATCCAGTTCTTTTACATCCTTACTGACAAGTTCTCTCGGAACAACCCCAAGGCTTTCACCCAACCTAAATACTAGCCCAGCTGATAACCCAGAAATTTCTTTGTCATTAACCAAAGTCAATAGTGAAGATAGATTTGCTTTAATCAATCCATCCAGGAAATAACTCAACCGTCGTGCCAGTTTTTCTCTCACCGTTGAAGTAGCCATTTCATCGATTAATGGCTCGATTTCTGGTTCCAGTATAGTGTTCCCAGATTTAAGAGAACCCACAGTACTATCACGCCAAATTACATTTCCAGAATTGTTTAGAAAGAAATCACCATCAGGGCATTCATATAATTGATCGACTAGCAATGATAGTTTTGACTTAATAGCTTGCCTGGAAACAGAAAGTAATCTCTTTTTATCATTCGGGGTTTCTAATGAATCTAATAGAAAGGTAAGACCTTCTAATTTTCCAATTAGCTGATTTTCAACAAACAACTCACCTTTTTCATTTAAATCGGCAGTCAAAGTAACTTTCTCCCTTATTTTTCTCATTAAAATAGTTGTTCTACGATCAACAAATTGCTCGATTAATAATTGATGTAAATGATCCGACAATTTGTCTTCAATTAGCCTTGATTTCTCTTGCAAAGATTGTGGTTTTTCTAGCCAATCTCCTCTATTAGAGACGTAATTCCAAGTTCTTATATACGCCAACCTTTGGGAAAGACCATCTATCCCACCATCATATTTATCTAACGTTACTATTTTTTTTTCAAGCCATTCTTCCGGGATTATCCCATGATTTGAAATGAGTAAAAATATTTCCTGCAATATCTGAACATGGTCAGAGAGGGAAATTTTCCTATAATCAGGAATCTGACATATTTTCCATAAAAGTTGCACTCCCAGTTTGGACGTAATTCTATCAGCAACTAAGGGGGTTGCAGCCATAACCGCTAAAGCTCTCTGGTCAATACTCTCTCTGGCCTTTATCAAATTTGTTTGTTTTGATTTTTGTTCAAGCGAACCGATGAGACATTCTAGATCTTCAAAACATAAATCCGAGTTACGCCATTGCAACCTTTTAATATCAGAAAGTATATGATTTTCTATCCTATGAATTGTATCTGGATTTAGATCCTGACAACCAGCTGTCACACCAAAAGTACCATCCGACATGTATCTACCAGCTCTCCCAGCAATCTGAGCCAATTCATTTGGGAATAAATTTCTCTGGCTGAATCCATCAAATTTACTCAAACTAGCAAAAGCGACATTTTTTATGTCTAGGTTCAACCCCATACCAATGGCATCGGTAGCTACTAGATAATCCACTTCACCGTCTTGATAAACCTGTACCTGCGAGTTTCTAGTTCTAGGTGACAACCCTCCCGTCACAATTGCAGCACCGCCCTTCTCCCTTCTAATAAGTTCTGCAATTGAATAAACCTCTTCAACAGAAAAACACACTATTGCTGATCTTGGCGGTACCCTGCTCAGTTTGCGAGAATCCACATAGAACAACTTTGAGAGTCTTTTCTTAGAAGTGACTTCCACGTCTGGTAATACACTTTGCAAGACAGATCTAATAGAGTTTGAACCAAGGAATATGGTTTCTTTAGTACCACGGGATTTGAGTAATCTCTCCGTAAAAACATGTCCCCTATCCAGATCAGCACACATTTGGATTTCATCGACAGCTAAGAAATCAAGTTGCATTCTTACCGGCATAGCTTCAACAGTGCAAATCCAATATTTAGGATTTGGTGGAACAATCCTTTCTTCTCCTGTAACTAATGCTACTGACTGTTTCCCAGATCTTTTGACCACTTTTTCGTACACCTCCCTGGCCAATAACCTTAGTGGCAGTCCAATCATTCCATTTGAATGACAAAGCATCTTTTCAACAGCATAATAAGTCTTTCCGGTGTTTGTAGGACCCAAAGCTGCTATGATCTTCTTACCAAATTTACGCCTACTAATCATATTTCCTGTTCCAACTTTAAGAGCCCTGCCTTAAGATCATCTCAATCATTTTCCACCAAATGAAAATTTGATAAAAACTTTGTTGCTGTCATCTTTAAATTGTTAAATTATTAGATATCTAATAGTTAATAAATTTAGAAGTAAACCAAATACAACTATAAAAAGGGTTAAGTAAATGACGAACATAATCGATATAGCCATCAAATCCTTGGAAGAAAAGCTGCTTGGGAAGAACATTGACTTTAGTGCAAAATTTGAAATTGAGAACGAGGGGTCAATATTAGTTGACGGAAGTGGCATAAAAGTTTCCTCCGAAGAAGCTGATTGTACGTTAATTGCGAGTGCTGAAACCTTTCAAGACATAATGTCAGGGGAAACAAACCCTACTTCGGCCTTTATGAATGGGAGCCTTAAGATTGAAGGAAGCATGGGCGTAGCAATGCAACTAGGAAACATACTTGGCTGAGAAGACCTTAAATCCCCTACCTAAAATAGGGATTAAACTGCTTGAAGGTGGCATATTGGATTATGTCCAAACTGAAGATAGAAAATATATCAGATATGGGTATTGGGATAAAGGAGACAAGGCTACAGTAATTATACTACCGGGCAGATCTGAATATATAGAGAAATATAATCCAGTAATTAAAGAGTTCCAAAAAAGAAATTACCCCGTGGTTTGTATAGACTGGAGAGGCCAAGGCCTATCACAACGGCCTCTAGGCCGCACAGATATTGGTCACGTCAAAAGTTTCTTTGAGTATCAGATAGACCTCAGAAAGGTGCTAAAAACCCTTGAAGAGAAATTATCCTCCCGGCCAGCGGTATTATTTGCTCATAGCATGGGTGGGTGCATTGGCCTAAGATACCTATTAAGAGAGACTAACATCAATTGCGCAATTTTTTCAGGCCCTTTGTGGGGACTGCCTGTATCTGAATTCACTAGATCCATTTTAATACCTATTTTCAACTTAGCTATCTCTTTAGGTTTAGGTCTTCTAACGTACCCTTATAAGATGGACGGGTTTTATATAATTCACAAACCATTTGCAAAAAATATTCTGACAAGAAATTCAGCTGCCTATCAGGAAATGAGGGAAAATCTACTGATTGATCCTAGGTTGGGCTTGGGACCACCAACATTGAGCTGGCTGGTGGCCTTAAATGCCGAACTTAAGGCATTGGCAAAGATGCCACCGCCCGACATTCCACAGCTTACTTTGGTAGGAGAGGAAGATAAGGTAGTATCAAAGGATGCTATATTAACAAGGATGGCTAGGACCCCAAAGGGACATCTAGATATAGTGCCAGGGGCGTATCATGAGATTTTTTTTGAAACTAAAGAAGTTCAAGAGGATGTCTGGCAAAAAGTTGATGAGTTCTTAGAAACCAACCTTAGAGAAGAAACCTCTCGGTAGTGGGCGAGTTATAGAATTTAAGTAGTCAAGAGTGCTAAAGCCTCATCATGAATTATCCGATCTCTACAGGTTATGATCCTAGTAGGTCATAGTTAGAACCTCGACCCTAACCTAGGATCAAAGTTGAAATCTAATGGTTGAAACATTTCAAAGATTCCGTACGGCAAGCGAATGCCATATGTTTACCATTGGAAACAAAAGCTAGTTTGCTTGCCAAAGAGGTTTTTTTCTTTTCCAAAGCTAATAGTTCTCTTTTTCACTCAAGTTTATCAATTTTTTTTTTGGTGAGTTCAATTAGTTCAATTAGAAACGGAATAAGACCATCAACGATTAAAAGAACCCCATCTGCATTTGGGTGAAGCTTGTCCGCCTGATAATATTTTTCTAACTGCAAATTATCTTGATTTAGGATGGGCGATAATAAATCAGGATACAAAATCAATCCAAATTCCTTAGTTAACTCTGCATAAATACTTTCAAATTTAAGCTTATACTCTTTACCATAGTTTTCAATTGACCTTATTCCCACTAATAAAACAGGCAAATCTCTATCTTTAAGCTTTTGTATGATTTGAGATAGATTATCCTTAGTGTGCTTTGTGGGAACCCCCCTTAACATATCGTTAGCACCTAGAGAAACCACAACCCCATCAATATCATCGTTCAGACTCCATTCCAAACGAGCCAAGCCCCCGGCTGTTGTATCCCCAGAGACACCCCCATTTATTAAATCCACGTTTATACCTTTATCTAATAAAGCAATCTCCAGCTGATTAACTAACCCATCATTCTGTGCGAGACCAAATCCCTGAACCAGGCTATCACCCATAATTAAAATTGTTAGGGAATCAGATTGCTGTGATGAACTGGCCCCGGCAGCAACGTAAAATAAAGCTAATATCATTCCAATTAGTTTATTGTATCTCAGGGGAATGAAACCATATAACACTAGTAACAACCTTTATCATTTTAGCAAAGAACTATGAATATTAGTCCTCTTATCAAAGCGTCTAAACTCTCTTTATCATTCCCAAGTGGGTCTGGTAAGATAGAAATTTTGAAATCAGTAAATTTTTCACTTTATGAGAAAGAGAAAGTAGCACTGGTAGGTCCATCAGGTTCTGGGAAGTCATCGCTTTTGATGCTTTTAGGAGGGCTGGAGCAATGCACATCTGGCTCTATTATTATTGAAAATAATGAAATCACTAATCTTTCAGAAGATGAATTAGCTGAATTCAGAAAAAAATATATGGGCATAGTCTTTCAGTCTTTTCACCTAATCCCCACTATGACAGCTATAGAAAATGTTTGCATACCATTAGAATTGGCGGGCTTTGCGAATGTAAGGAAACGGGCGAGTGAACTTCTCGATGAAGTCGGATTGGCCAATAGATTTGATCATTTTCCAGCACAATTATCTGGTGGTGAGCAGCAAAGGGTTGCAATAGCAAGGGCCCTAGCTGTTGAACCTAA
Source organism: uncultured Alphaproteobacteria bacterium (assembly GCA_902599445.1). GTDB lineage: Bacteria > Pseudomonadota > Alphaproteobacteria > Rhodobacterales > Rhodobacteraceae > CACIIZ01. The sequence continues at coordinate 10,905 of CACKFK010000029.1, read as the reverse complement.
AATAATCCTGGCTGATGAACCAACGGGAAATCTAGATCAAAATACAGGCTCTAAGATCATTGAACTTCTTTTCAGATTAAGTGAGAAAAATAAAAGTAGCCTAGTTGTTGTAACGCATTCCATTACACTAGCTAGGCAATGTGACCGGATAGTGGAGCTAATTGATGGCAATACTGTTGAAAAATAAGGATGTGTTGGTTCTATGGTTAACTCGGTCATCAAAATAGCTATCAGGGATCTACGTGGCGGGCTAGCTAAATTTCGTATTTTTTTGGTATGTTTATTCTTAGGTGTTCTCGCTATCTCGCTTATAGGTACTTTTAAGGTGTCCGTGAACGCAGGATTGCAGAAAGAATCCGCCGAAATTTTGGGTGGAGATATTTCCCTTAACTTAGCATACAGAGTAGCCTCACAGGATGAGATAAATGGGATTAAAGGAATTGCTAGTAGTTTTTCTGAAGTTATATCCTTTCGCACAATGATATCTGATATTAGTGACCCCTCAGACAACAATCATGCTTTAGCACAAGCAAAAGGAGTAGATGACAAATATCCTCTGTATGGGGATATAATTATTGAGCCCGCTATTTCGATTGAAGATGCTCTAAGAGAGAAGAATGGCATTCATGGTTTAATAGCAGAGCCATTGCTCATAGAGCAACTGGAGCTAACGATTGGTTCTCTGGTTAAACTAGGTAATTCCACTTTTGAATTACGTGGCAAAATAATTAACTTGCCAGATGCAGGTTCAAATACCTTTAGCCTAGGGTCAAAGATTATCATGTATTCGTCATCACTTAAAGATTCTGGGTTACTTATACCAGGGACCCTCTATGAAACCAATTATTATATTAAAACGAGTGCATTAGAAAATTTGGAAAATCTCAAAGATACCTTCACTGAAATGTTTTTTGATAGGGGTTTTCGTTGGAGAGATAGAAGAAACCCAGCACCTGGGATAGAATCTTTCGTGAATAGATTAAGTTTCTTTCTTACGGTATTGGGACTGGCTGGCTTAATTATTGGCGGCGTGGGTGTGAGCACTGCTGTTGATTCATATTTAAATCTTAAAAGAGGAACAATAGCCACATTAAAAACTCTTGGAGCCACCTCTTCAACATTAACTAAAATTTACCTGTTACAAATATTAGTTCTATCTCTCACTGGAACTATTGCAGGTGCTGTGGCTGGCAGCAGCACCTTTTACGCTCTAAAACCTCTATTGCTCAGCAAAATTCCTTTTCCTTTGAACTTTGATTTTTATCTTGTGCCAATCATCAATGCCATGATCTTAGGAATCCTCATTAGTTTAATCTTTTCATTGATACCCTTAATGAATGCCAGTCGAGAAAAAGTAACAGATTTGTATCGTTCTAAGTTAATTGACGGTAAATCGAGAATACCCAACGTTAGAGAGGGCATATACGTCAGCGGCTTAATAGCCACCTTAATAATCCTAATAGTTGTGATGGCTCCGGACAAAAAATTAGCAATGTGGTTTATTATAGGAACAATAATTTCATTCTTAGCTCTTAATATAATTTCGTTCATAACTCAGAAAGCTTGCATGAAATTAAGCTCCTTTGGTAAAATCAACAAGCTGCTAACCTTAAAACTAGCACTTGCGTCTATTGGGAGTGGAAGTCGGGAAAATAAGTCAGTTCTAATTTCTATTGGAATAGGCCTAATAGTATTAGCAACTATGGGACAAATAGAAAAGAACCTTGAGACCTCCCTAAAGAAGGATTTACCAGCAAAAGCGCCTGCTTTCTTTTTGATAGACATCCAATCTGGTCAAAAGAAACCATTGATAGATGTTTTGCAGACACAAAACCTTATCACAGACATTAAAATGGCACCAATGTTAAGAGGGTTTATTACAAAGATTAACAATATTGAAGTTTCTGATCTAAATACAGACCACTGGGCGTTAAGGGGCGATAGAGGGATTACCTATGAGGTTACACCAACAACAGCGCAAAATGTGACACAAGGTGAATGGTGGCCTTCCAACTATAAGGGGCCACCCCAGATTAGTTTTTCCCAAGAAGAGGGCCAAGAACTTGGTCTAGACCTTGGTGATACTTTAACAGTGAATATTTTGGGTAGGGATTTAACCGGTACCATTACGAGTTTCCGGGAGGTGAATTTTGCTACAATGGGTATAAATTTCTTGATGGTTTTTAATCCTCATTCCTTATCTTCTGCACCACATACGCACATTGCCTCAGTATATGCCTTGCCACAATCCGAAGCTGCTATAATAAGAACTATCACTAGGAATTTTCCAAATATAACATCAGTATCAGTGAGAGATACTATTAATAAGGTGCAAAACACGCTTGTTAAGCTTTCTCTTGCAGTTAAGTGGTGTGCTCTACTCATCATTTGCATGGGATTCTTCGTAATTATAGGCGCATTAGCAGCATCTGAACAAAGTCGTGCATTCGAAGCTTCTATTTTAAAAACATTAGGGGCAAGAAAAAGCGTTGTTTTATTTAGCTTTGGCTTAAGGTCTCTAATTATTGGTACTGCTGCAGGGCTAGTTTCATTAAGTATAAGTGTCATAATGGCTTGGGTCGTAATATCATATTTTCTTAAAAGCACTTACACCTTTAATCTTGATTCAGGAATCTGGATTGTACTAATTGGAATCTCTATAACTGTCATAACAAGCTCTTTATTTGCCATTGGACCTCTAAAATCGAAACCTGCAAGGGTTCTACGAGCTGCAGACTGACCTGGTGTAATTAAAAAATATCTAAAAAGAACTTGAATTTCATTACAAGAACACCGATATTAAGAGCAGTTAATCTGTAAGATTTAAGGAGATATTTATGGCAGAATTCGATACAATTAGATCAGCTACACAGTCAGACGCACACGTAAGCATCGATAGCGGCCTTAGAGCTCATATGAATAAGGTGTATGGTTTAATGGCAGTAGCAATGGTCATTACTGGCTCTGTTGCATGGTCTATTGGTACATCACCACAGTTAGTATATGCGCTTTTCAGCAATCAAATTCTCTCACTAGTAATTATGTTTGCACCTTTAGGATTTGTGTTCTTTTTGTCTGCTAGGGTAATGAAAATGAGTTATGCGGGTGGACAATTATCTTTCTGGCTTTTTTCGGCTTTAATGGGTCTTTCATTGTCAACTATATTTGTAGTGTATACTGGAACGTCTATAGCAAACGCATTTTTTACTACAGCAATAGCATTTGGAGCAATGAGCTTATTTGGTTATACAACCAAGAAAGACTTGTCTGGTATGGGAAGATTTCTTTTCATGGGTGTGATAGGATTAATAGTAGCGATGATTATTAATTGGTTCACACAAAGCCCCGGATTAGAGTTTGCTATTAATGTCTTGGGAGTGCTAATTTTTGCTGGACTTACGGCCTATGACACGCAAAATATTAAGAATACATACCTAGGCCTACGGAGCTCTCCAAATGGAGAAGAGATTGCGGCTAAAGCGGGGATACTGGGCGCCCTATCACTTTACATTAATTTCTTGAATATGTTCATGTTTTTACTGCAATTCATGGGAAACAGAGAATAGCAATTCAGAACTTTTAATATATTTAGAATTAATAAAGGCTGCAGTACCTGTGGCCTTTTTTATTTTATCTTTGCTTCTTTATATTCGACATGCTTCCTAACAACTGGATCATATTTTTTGACAATCATCTTTTCGGTCATTGTCCTAGCATTCTTTCTAGTTACATAAAAATGCCCAGTGTCAGCCGTTGAATTTAACCGGATCTTTATAGTCGTTGGTTTAGCCATTAGTTTCTCCAGATATCATAGTCTACGGCATGTTCTACACCGAAAAAAAATAGTGTCAAGCCAACTTCATCCCTCTAATCAATAATGAGGTTAGAAAAGTTTGAAGTGCTAGAACCCTCATTGTAAAAAGGGACTCCATTGATATTGGAACCTTCTTTTAAGAATCGAGAAACTTCCTGTAGAACAATTCTTGTTATTATTGGTAGGTCAAAACGTTTAGATTCTTCAATACTAATCCATTGTAAATGACTAAGTTCAGACGAAGCTCCTGAGAAATCATCTAGGTCATCGGCTATTGCCTTAGCATCACAAAGAAAGAACCTTGCATCAAACCTCCTGGGTCTTCCCACCGGGGTTATCGCACGAAAAAAAAAAGTCAATTCGGATGCATTTGGACAGAGCCCACGCTTGTGAAAAAATTCCCACCCTTCGACCGCTTTTACATTCCACTTCAAGGGTTTTACCAACTTCAACCCAGTCTCTTCCCAAAGTTCTCGAATTACAGTCGCAGCTAAACCTAGACTTATATTTTTTTTAGTCTCAAGTTTTAATAAAGCCTTATCATGGGGTGATAAAATAGAATAAAATGGTACCTTGCTATCATTTTCTTCATATGCTCCACCAGGAAAAACAAACTTGCTTGGCATAAATACAGCATCCTTTCCACGCTGTCCCATCAAGACATTATATTTGGAAGAAACCTTCCTAAAAAGAACTACTGTTGCTGCATCCTTTACTGGGACACCATCAAGTGTTTCACTGCTCACAATTAAAATCTCTATATTAAGAATAATGCTAACAAACTTTAATCGAAAAGATGGTAAAAGGAAAAAAAATAATTAACTTTATCTGAGCTTTCTGTTAGATGAGAAAATCAATGATTGCACCAACCCATGAACAAATTGAGAGAATAACTATTATTTCTGATCAACCATTAGTGTTGGTAGATGCTGACGAGGTGTTGGTGCACTTTGCCAGACCATTTATGGATTACTTAAGAGATAGAGATTATGCACTCCAGCTTAACGGGTATACTCTTCATGATGCGATTCTTGATACAAAATCCAACCTGACAGTCGATTCACAAACGGCGCAGGATTTAGTAGTTAGTTTCATAAGGGAGGAAACACATAGGCAACCGGCGACCGAAGGCGCAATTGAATCGATGCATCATATTTCTAAACATGCACAAATAATTATAATCAGTAACGTACCGAGATATGCCCACGAAGCTAGATTGCAAAATTTCCAAGAATTAAACCTACCCTTCCCTTTTGTAAGTAATGAAGGGCAAAAAGGCCCCGCATTAAAACAAATATGCGACCAAGTCCAAAAGCCAGCTATTTTTATCGACGATAATGCATCACAGATAGCTAGCGCCAAGAAATTTGTACCAAACCTTTACAGATTTTATTTCTCTGGATGTGACTTAGTACGCAACCAAATGCCAACTACAGATACATACACACATAATCCAAAGTCCTGGAATGAACTAGTAGGGATTTGCCATGAACTTCTGGCTTAATCTTTATTTATACTCTTAAGGGATTGAAGTAGATTGTCCGGTATTTTAACTGGTTTTTTTGAATTAGAGTCGACACACACATGAGTGAAAAGGATACGGGCTGCTGTTTTCTCCTCTTGACCGGAAAACAACCCAACTTCATATTGCACGGATGATTCCCCAATGCGATTAACTTTAAGACCCGCCGTAAGGACTCCCGGAAAACCTATTTCTGAAAAATATGTGCACCTAGTTTCAACTACTAGACCGATTATTGGTCCACTAGGTATAACTAATGAATTGGTTTTAATCAGCCAACTGTTTACCACTGTATCTACATATTCATAAAAAACCACGTTGTTCATATGACCATAAACATCATTGTCACGCCATCGGGTAGTCATTTCTTCAAAATAAGCATACCCTTGTCTAGAAGTTGGTTTCATTCTCATTTTATTTATTCCTTTCCAACTACAGGATACAAAAGTTTAGGAGGGCGACAAGTGGCTTTTAAAGGATTACTTTTTGATAAAGACGGTACTTTATTTCATTTTCAAGAAAGCTGGGGCGAGTGGATGAGTCAAGTCATAAACGAACTAACAACTGGCTCCACAAGGGATAGGCAGATGATGGCAAAAGCACTTGGTTTTGATTTAAACCAAAAAACTTTCCTTAAAGAAAGTGTATTTATCGCAGGTGCTGCTGGGGAGTTTCTCTCTATAATTGAGCCCTACTCGAGAAGATTAAAAGGAAACATACTGCGTGAATTTATTACTAGTAAGTCTGTCAAACTGATCCAAGTTCCAGTAACTAATCTACCTCAATTGTTCGATCAGCTTAAATCACAGAATATTTTACTGGGCATTGTCACCAATGACTGTGAAGAACCTACAAAATCACAACTAGAGTCAGCAAAAATTCTTGATTATTTTGATTTTGTTGTCGGTTGCGATAGTGGCTATGGTGCAAAACCAGAGCCAGGGCAACTAATTGAATTTCTCAATATTTTTGATTTAAAGCCATATGAAGTCGCCATGATAGGAGATAGCACACATGACCTTATGGCAGCCCAAAAAGCAAAAATCTACTCAGTAGGAGTATTAACAGGGGTTGCAGAAAAAGAAGAACTGATGCCCCATGCTGACAAAATATTAGACACTATTGAGGAATTACCCTCCTGGCTAAGATAATATCTTTACAATAGATCAATTCTACCCTCTAATTTACTCAATCCATGGTGCTTCACTAAAGGAAACAAATCGTTATGAAAGCTGATCGTAGACCCAGATCTGGGGGGCGCTCTGGAAATACCCGGCGAAATAGTGCATCTGCAGTGTCTCAAACCCCTTGGTCACTACCTATAAATTGTGACAATTTTGTTGAACCCATATCTCAGGAAGGGATCGAAAAGATTCATGACACTGCAATGCGTGTCCTAGAAGAAATTGGTATTGAATTCATCAATGAGGAAGCAAAATGCCTACTCAAAGAAGCTGGTTGCCGGGTTGACCCAGATTCTGACAACGTGAGACTGGATAGAAGTTGGGTAATGGAAATTCTCAAGCATGCTCCAAGTAAATTCGACATTATCCCTAGAAATAAGGAAAGGAAGGTGACTATTGGAGGTAGGCACATGACTTTTGTTAATGTTTCTTCACCTCCAAACGTGATGGATCTAGATAGAGGAAGAAGGCCCGGTGACTTTGAAAGCTTTAAGGATCTCATTAAATTTACCCAATATTTTAACTGTATACATGTGGCGGGCGGATACCCTGTAGAACCTGTTGATATTCATTCCTCAATAAGACATCTTAAGTGTTTGTATGAAAAACTAACCTTAACTGACAAAGTTTGTCATGCCTATTCCCTGGGAACTGAACGAGTTGACGATGCTATTGAAATGGCACGAATTGCGAGTGGTTTAAAGGAAGAAGATTTTGTTAAAGAAGCAAGGATTTATACAAATATCAATTCCTCTTCCCCACTTAAACACGACTGGCCTATGCTTGACGGAGCTATGCGCTTTGCTAGAAAAAATCAACCTGTAAGTGTAACTCCTTTTACCCTGGCAGGCGCAATGGCTCCAGTTACTCTATCAGGTGCAGTAGCGCAATCAATAGCTGAAGGTCTGGCAGCTATTGCTCTACTTCAGTACATTAAACCAGGTTGTCCAGTGATCCTTGGTACCTTTACTTCAAATGTGGATATGAAGTCTGGTTCACCTGCCTTTGGTACCCCGGAATATATCCGTGCAACACAAATTACTGGACAAATGGCCCGTTATTATAATTTACCCATGAGGTCATCAAACGCATGTACCGCTAATGCCCCTGATGGCCAAGCGATGTGGGAAAGCCTAAATAGTCTTTGGGCTTCAACAACTTCAGGAACGAATTTAGTTTATCACGGCGCGGGGTGGCTTGACGGTGGCTTAATTGCCTCCTACGAAAAATTTGTTATGGATTGTGAAGTTCTACAACAATTCAAGCGATACTTTGAACCTGAATTATGTAGCGTTACTGAGGATGACCTAGCTTTTGAGGCCATTTCTGAAGTAGGACCTACGGGCCACTTTTTTGGTTGCCAGCATACTCAAGACCGTTATACCAACGCTTTCTATTCTCCTTTTCTATCTGATTGGAGAAATTACGAAGCCTGGGCTGAAGCTGGCGAAGAGTGGACCCATGTTAAAGCAAATAAAATTTGGAAAGCTATTCTAAATGAATTTGAACCGCCTCCAATAGATGAAGGAGTTAAAGAAGAATTAACTAGTTTTGTAGATCGCAGGATAAAAGAAGGAGGAGCGCCTACTGATTTTTAGTTAATTTAAACTAGAAAGTCTTTACTCAATTTTTGAGAGTAAACTGTTTAAAGAGTTTTTGGCATCACCATAGAACATTCGGGTGTTTTCTTTATAAAATAGAGGGTTTTGAATTCCTGAATAACCAGTTCCTTGCCCTCTCTTTGAGACGATCACATGTTTTGCTTTCCATACCTCAAGCACCGGCATACCAGCTATAGGACTATTAGGATCTTCTTGTGCTGCCGGGTTAACAATATCATTTGAGCCAATGACAATTACGACGTCTGTTGTTGGAAAATCATCGTTTATTTCATCCATTTCAAGAACAATATCATATGGCACCTTAGCTTCTGCAAGCAAAACATTCATATGTCCCGGAAGTCGTCCTGCAACAGGGTGTATCCCAAATCTAATAGTCTTTGATTTTGACCTTAATCTTCGGGTCAATTCAGAGACGGTTTGCTGGGCTTGAGCCACAGCCATTCCATATCCAGGAACTATTATTATTTCATCAGCATCATTCAATAATGAAGCTACTCCATCAGCATCAATAGCGACTTGTTCCCCCTCAATCTCAGATTCGGCAATTGGTTGAGATCCAAACCCTCCAAGTATAACACTAACAAAATGTCGATTCATAGCCTTGCACATGATATAGCTTAGAATGGCCCCCGACGAACCAACCAATGCTCCCGTAACTATCAGCAAGTCATTCCCCAAAGTGAATCCAATTGCCGCTGCCGCCCAACCGGAGTACGAGTTAAGCATAGACACGACAACAGGCATATCCGCGCCACCTATTCCCATGATTAAATGCCATCCAATAAAACCAGCCAAAAGGGAAAGTAATATCAATGTCCATATCCCTGATCCATTGAAATAAAGCACCCCTAACCCCAAAGAACAAATTAGTGCAGCTAGGTTAAGACCATGACCACCAGGCAGTTTAAATACCTTACCGTCTATTTTTCCCGACAACTTTCCAAAAGCCACTACTGATCCGGTAAAAGTGACCGCTCCGATAAATATACCTAGAAAAATTTCAACGGCCATGATCGAAATCTCTGTGGCGTTCTTACTTGCTAATTTCTTGGAAAAACCGCTTAACTCCTCTAAATTTCCACTAAAATTTTCTATCAGTGCCAACTCTAGTTGTGCATTAATTCCAATGAAAACAGCCGCTAAACCAACAAAGCTATGAAGTGCCGCCACCAATTGAGGCATCTCTGTCATTTCTACTTTTTTTGCTACATAATAACCAATGACAGATCCTACGATTATCATGGGTAAAAGGAGCCAAAAATTACCTGAATTACCACTAAAGATAGTAAAAACCACTGATACGGCCATGCCTGCTATACCAAACCAAACGGCTCTCTTAGCCTTCTCTTGATTGCTCAGCCCACCGAGTGATAGAATGAATAACACACTTGCTGATATATATGCCGCTGATACTAATCCATATTCCATTAACTTCTCCTACCAGTCAGGACTTTTGAAACATGGCCAACATACGCCGGGTAACCATGAAACCTCCGACAATGTTGATGGTTGAAATCAGAACCGAGATTGATGCTAAAAATATAGCAAACCAGCTCTCAGACGCCATTTGCAGCACTGCACCAATAATTATTATACCGGATATCGCATTAGTTACTGCCATCAACGGCGTATGCAAAGCATGGCTAACATTCCAAATAACTTGGAAGCCTACAAAACACGCTAGTGCGAATACTATCATGTGTTGCATAAAGTCTGAGGGCGCATAGTTCCCAATCACAAACATTAGTATTGCTCCTATCGAGAGCAAAATTGTCTGCTGTATAGTATTCTTCCGAAAGACTTCACGTTCTTCAATTTTGATTTCTTCAGGAGTCTTTGTTTCAATTTTAGGCGCTTGCTTGGCTATAGCCTGAACTTTTGGCGGGGGAGGCGGAAAGGTTACTTTTCCATTATGAGTTACTGTGCTACCTCGGATGACATCATCATTCATATCGACATTTATTTTTCCATCATTATCAGGAGTTAAATCATCCAACATGTGTCTGATATTATTTGCATAAAGGGATGAGGCTTGCGAGGCCATGCGGCTTGGAAAATCAGTATACCCTATGATCGTTACATCGTTATCAGTTATCACTTTCTCACCAGGTACAGTTAAATCACAATTACCACCCTTTTCAGCAGCTAAATCAACTACAACAGAACCGGGTCTCATATTATTAACAAAATCTTTAAGCCATAACTTTGGAGCATCCCTACCTGGAATGAGAGCAGTAGTAATAACGATATCAATTTCGGGAGCTTGCTCACTAAAACATTGTAACTGCTTTTCTCTAAATTCTGGGCTGGATGGAGCTGCATATCCGCCGGTCTCAGAACCATCAGTTCCTTCGTCAAAATCAAGCATTAAGAATTCTGCACCCATAGATTCAATTTGCTCGCCCACCTCAGGCCTAACATCAAAAGCTCTAACTATAGCGCCAAGACTAACTGAAGTACCTATGGCTGCTAATCCTGCAACACCTGCACCAATTACTAATACTTTTGCCGGTGGTACTTTACCAGCTGCAGTAATTTGCCCCGTCAAAAAGCGATCGAAATTATTCGTTGCTTCAATTACTGCCCTGTAACCTGCAATATTGGACATAGAAGAAAGTGCATCCATCTTCTGTGCTCGACTTATCCTCGGCACCATATCCATGGCTATTGTTGTAACACCCTTTTTCTTGAGACTTTCCAATAATGTCTTATTTTGTCCAGGCCAAATGAATCCTATTAGGATTTGTCCCTTCCTAAGTTTTT
>CACKFK010000028.1 GCA_902599445.1 uncultured Alphaproteobacteria bacterium | reverse complement strand
TTAATCTTCCTATCTTCATTTTGCTGGTTGGATTCTTTATACTAGTGTTAGGTACTGTGCTGGACCAATATGTCAGTTCTTTCTATCTTTCTAATGCTCGGATACCAGTTTTTTTCTTACTCTTGATTGGTTGTATTCCCATTACATTATATATTCAGTTGTATTATCAAGACTGCCACGCTGCCGTATGGAAGGCTAGTCTTAGTAAGCTATTTCTCATTCTAAGTCTAATTTTTGCTTTGGTTCTAAACTTTATAGAACTCTTTCTTCTGGGATATGCGGTAGTATTATTATGCGCATTTTGGTTTGTATTCGGTTTTCTGGGCCATTTAGTATTGAGACGAATTGGAAGTTATTTGACTGTTGCCTTTACCAATGCAGTCACCCTGTCATGGGCTTTAACTACGGCCATCCCCTTTTATGTTCCATGATTACCGATTTAGAGAATTAAAAAAATTCTTTATTAAATGCAACATTAATTCAGTATAACTTCCTGTGCTCAAGATAAAAATTCATGTGCTTTATAGGTTAGTTCTCATATTCAGTTTAAGTATATCAACAATGCTGAAAATCAGATTTAACTCCTTCAGTAAGCTTTTACTATCATCAATAAAATCTTCAGGTTCAAATATAGATCCAGGTTCAAACATGTCTTTTTTTAGAGGTACCATTATAAATAATTCAGTCTTAAAAAAACAACATTGGATAGTTTTTCCACCAAAGATCTCTGCAAGCTCGTTTAGCCTTTCCATAAATGTAACAGTCAATAGATATCTAGCCTCTACTTGATCGTCAGAATATATTTCGAACATTTTCTCAAAATTTGGATCTTCTAGTTTTACATTTTTTAAAGATGAAAATGTTTTTCTAAACCAATTTCCAATTACCCCTCTATCTTTTCTGACAACTGTTTTCCCAGTGAATTTTTTATTCATACTCAAAGTAATTAAAATTCCTTTAAAAACGGTGACATAATAAGAACTCTTGTTAGTTCTCCTTTTTTGCTCTAATTCCGTTTCAAAGAGATCAATTGAAACCCCCTTATATTTACCTGATATATGATCTTCACTTGTTTCCCGGTTGAAATTGGGTATTAGCCCGCTGTATTCAAATGAACCGGCACTTTTTTGTGTTTCATGATTGTATTGAAAGTCTCCAAAAAAATTCAAAATGTTTGGAAATATATCACTTTTAATACTCTCTTGATATAAAGTCATTGAACTAGTAACAAACCAGAACAGGAAGCTATAAATAATCAAAATTCCAAAAAATAAAAAATCCAAGGAATCATTGCCAAAATTAGCTATCCAAATTGAAAATAAATAAGGAGCTCCAAAAGGTATTATTAGCATTATGGGTAAAGCGATGAAAGCATTTCTTCTTGCCATTTTAAGCGCTTTTATTCTTTCTTCTTCGAATTTAACGACTTTGTCTCTCAAATATTTTTTGTAATGATTTTCAAATCCTTTTTCATAGGGCTCAATTTCTTCAAAAGAGTTTCCTATAGGTTTTGATTTAAGGAGATATGGGTTAAATAACCTCAAAACTGAAAAGAATGAAACTACTACTGAAAAAATAAAAGACATATTTGTTAGGCTACAGGAATTTTCCAGCTGAAATGGGTTGCTTAGATGCTTCATCAGCTTCGTAAAATGGCATGATTTGGGCATTAGCATATCTCGCCAAAATGCTGCCTGGAAAAATTTCTATGGAGTTGTTGAGTTGTGCTACTGCAGAGTTGTAAAAACGCCTTGCTGCAGCTATCTTAGCCTCAACTTCATTATAGGTTAACTGTGCTTTTATCATGGTTTCGTCAGATTTAAGATCAGGGTACGCTTCAACTGAGATCATCATCTTGCCTAGTTCTGAACCAAGAGCTGTTGCAGCTGAAATATGTTCTTTAATAGATGTTGGATCTGTTTGATCGTAGCCCTCACTTTCCCTAGTTCGTAGTTTGGTTACATTCTCCAATAGATCTTTTTCATGGGTCATAAATTTTTTTGCAATTGTTAGTACATTTGGTATAAGGTTACTTCTGTTTTTTAGCTGAACATCGATACCTGCAAGAGCCTCTAAGACATTGTTTTTATTTCGTATAATCCGCGCATATAAAAAATATAACAGCACAAAAACTAAAATTATAATTCCAAAAAATATTTCCATATTCATCTTCCACTTTTTTATGAGATCTTTTTTTCCCAAACACATTTTGCTTTGATAGGCAGGAAATTATGATCAAAATTTAATATCCTAGTCTATAAAATAAAAAGTTGTTTAATCAAGAGTTTTCACTTCAGATATAATTTTTAAAAATGGGTTAATCCATAACGGTAGCTGATTTCTACCAGTGCAGGAAATGGTTTGGAGGAATTTCTGATCAAAAACCTGATTGGTTTGGCACCAATCAGATGCAGGGCTTTAAAATAAGGTTAGTAAGCCAAAATCTGTTTCTTTTATATTCCAGTGTAAATATATAAAACATAAATCGGAATAGTTCCTCTTTTATATTCACAATTAATATGAAGTACTGTTTTAAGTGTTAGAATTTTGAATAATCTGCGTTATCCTCTTTAAAATGGCAAGCATCAAAAATCAGGAGAAGGAAACTTAATAAATGAGATATTCCCGTGGACTCTATATTATTTTAAACACCATTTTTTTCTTCTCTTTTTTTTCCACCAATGTTTCTCATTCAGATGAAGACATAAAGGATCAATATCCGGGGAATCTATTATATTCCAAACCGGTGGAGGTCATTCCTAATGTATGGACAGCTATTGGGGCGACAGGCCCTCCAACTTATGAGAATACAGGGCATAACAATAACCTCAGCTTTATAGTTACAAGTGAAGGGGTCATTGTCATTAACTCAGGAGCCTCAGCATCACTAGCTCAGGCTCTTCATGAAGAGATCAAACAAATCACAAACCAACCTGTTGTTTTAGTGATTAATGAAAATGGGCAAGGTCATGCCATGTTAGGTAATTCTTATTGGTATGACCAGGAAGTACCAATTATTGCCCATGAGGATGCAGCACACGAATTTAATGAAAATGGGGCACAAATTCTAGAACGCATGCAGAATTACAATCGGGAAAAGGCCATAGGTACACGTTTGGTCAACCCAACCAAAACATTTGCTGACAAACATGTTGTCAAGCTTGGGAATAAGGTTATCGAAGTTCTGTATCTAGGCCCGGCCCATTCGCCAGGTGATATATCTGTTTGGTTGCCTTCCGAGAAATTAGTAATAGCAGGCGATATGGCATTTCATGAACGCTTATTACCCATTTTCCCTGAGACAAATACCGCTGATTGGTTAGAAACTTGGGAAAACGATTTTGAAAAGCTTCACGCGGTTTACGTAATTCCCGGGCATGGTCATCCAACAAACATGGCACAGATTAGGCGTTATACTCGAGATTACCTTATTTTTATAAGAAAAAAAATTGGAAGTTTTCTTGATGCAGGGGGGGAATTGCAAGATGCATATTATGTAGATCAGTCCCCTTTCTCCCATTTGAATACTTTTAATGAATTAGCTGCCAGAAATGCAGGGCGGGTCTTTGAAGAAATGGAGTTTGAGTAATGCCTTAATTTTAGCCAAGCTCTAAACTTGACCTTTAGAATCAATAGGGCAAAGTTAGGTTTTGGCGAGGCGGTTAAATTATGGATGCCTCTACTTGCGCAATATCTTCCATCTTGTAGACTACTTTGTCGCCCTTAATTGGTTTCCTGGTTTGCAGGACACTGCCGGTTATTATTATACTATTTTTGGGGATAGTTTTACCCATGTTCCCAAGATGATTTGTTATCCATGCTAACGAGGTTAAGGGATTTGCATTTATAACTGGCGCGCGCATTATAGGTTCAGAATTCCAGTGCAAACTAGAATTCAAATCAGTGAATGAGATATTTTCCCAATTTGGAATTGGATCACCCAAAATAACCCCGGCTGACCATGCGTTGTCAGCAATGAGGGTCAATGCGTCCAAATTTTGATAATCGGCATCCCTATCAACTATTAATTCAAATGCTGGATAAATATTATCGACACACGATAAAATATTAATTTTTTTAGCTATTAGGTCATTTGGTGAGATTTGTTTTGAAATTCGAAATGCTAACTCAAATTCTAATCCCAAGCCATGGTATTGATCTAAACAAATTTGGTGATTGTTAGGGAAGATTTCTTTTGAAAATATTCCGCCAGCTATAGGAGAGTTGATTCCGCAAAGTTCTTGCTGTGTAGTGGATGCCAATGCAATTTTAAAACCACCTAAGGGACCTCTTGAGGACTTTGCTTGGAATTCAAATTGAGCTAAATACGCTTCTTCTTTTGAAACAGGGCGTAAATTACCTAAAAGATTGGAAAATTGTTTTCTGTTTCTGTGCTGGCTTATTAACTGATTGGCTATTTGTTGAATTTTTTCCATGGTTCTCCTACGGTTTTCTGTCAGCCTTGTGAAGGCAGTACAAGGATTTTTATATCACAGACGCCAAAATTTGTTTATATAGATAATGTTTTATCAGAAGGGGTTGTTTTTGAAACAGGTAAGTGATTTTAAATTGAAGGCTTTAGAAGATAAACTGAATCAAGCTGCCGAATTGTTGAAAGAGAACAACCAAAAGAACATTAAGGCTGCCCACATTGGTGTTATTTCTGAATTAATAAACTTTTTAAAGTCCGAATATCCAAAGTTAAATCGGCAACCCCTAAAAAAATTGGTGTCATATCTTCTGGAAGTAAAATTGATAGAACGCAGAAATAAATCCGTCATCAATGATGGTGCCAATAAATATGAGCTTAAGGTTTCAAGAAAGAGAAAAACAGACTCTCTTATTGTTGCTGCCATTGAATTAATGGTGGAGGATGGTGTTGTTGAGCACCAAGCTATAGTAGAAGCAGTAACCATCTTAAAAAAGAGAAAGGATTCAGACTTAGTAAAGTTGCTTAATAGCTATAGATCCGCCCTTTTACCTAATCATATTAGAGAATTAGTGCAAAATTTAAAAATTGAAGGAAGGAAAAGGTTTAACGCTAAACAATCTGCCCTTGTTTATTTGGAGAGAGCCAGTCAAAATCTCAAATAAAATAAAATGCTGCCTATAATAATTTGATAAAATGAGGGGTTGGTAATCAAAATGTGATTTCTAATCCATCATAACCGACTAATACTTTACCAGCCCAGCCGTTGGAAATTTTTTTTAACCAAAAATTTTGATCATAAGCTGGGTCGTCATTTGGTATTAAGTGGTTGAGGACCAGCGTCTTACAATTTGCCATTGCCGCTATTTTTTTAACCTGCTCTACGGGTGTATGAGCACGGAGTAAATGATATTTTAATTTTTTGCCAAGACCAGTTTTCTTAACTAAAGTATCAATATAATCGGTTAATATTGCTTCATGAATTAGGACATCAGAATTTTTTGCAAACTCACCTAATGGTGGGAAAAAATGAGTATCTCCAGAAAAAACTATCGTTTTCGTGCCTTCAAACTTAAAGGCGTAGCAGTCTTGCATCGGAGGGTGCGGTACTTTTAGAGATAAAACTCGTATGTTACCAATTAATAGAGGTAGGTTTGATAGCACATGAATGTTTATGATATTTTCCAAGGGGACACGGTCTTCATTTGAAATTCTATTCTTAATATCTGTTGCCATAGATTTTAGGAAATTCTTCCAATAGTGAATCAATCCTGAAGGACCATAAACATTTATAGGTGATTTCAGCCCAGATACCCAAGCCGTATGGATTAAAGGCCCTAATTCCAGGATATGATCTGAGTGTAAATGAGTAATAAAAATGGTTGATAAAGTTCTAAGGTCAAATCCAGTATCAACCAGCCTTTTAGTAACCCCAAGTCCTGCATCGATTAGAATCTTTTCATGATCTAAGAACAATAAGTTAGAAGTTGGCATTGAGCTATTTGGCCTGACGGCTGGTCCACCTTTCGTTCCTAACAGAATTAGCCTGTTGTCTAATGTTTCATTCATGCCTAAATATTTGTCCAAATCTTGATTGTGCTAGACTCTAGCTTACAAATTGACTGCTTACTCATTCCGTAGATATCAAGTTTCACTAGTAATGCATTTGGCTTGTACCGCAGTCAAACCCTCAAATGTTGCAACCACATGGTGAAATAAGCCATTCTCAAACAGAAGTGATTGAACTGAGTCAAAGGCGTAGAACTTGTTTTTGTTTATAAAAATTATTGAGATAGTGTCATCCGTTATATAACCTATTTTCCCAAAGGTTAAGATGTTATCCTTGATGTCAAAGTATATTTTCCCAGGCAGGAATTGAGTAACTTTGCCATCTCGGTCAACGGACAACACTGCCTGTGTGTCGCAGTTAAATGATATTTGGTCCTGTGCTGTTGCATTTAATGTCATAAGATAAAAGAAATTTAATAAACATATAGTGAAAAAGAGCAGTCGCACTTTATGTTTTATCCAGTAACGAAATGAGGTTAATTTAACTTGCAATCGCTATTGTCCCATTTGTCCACACATCCCTGCTGACTAGTTGATCTCCTAACTCCTTTGATAGGCCAATCAGATATATACCAAGGTTTACTCGAAACTCACTTGAGAATAGCCTTAAGGGCCCAGTAGCTCCTAAACTCAAAAATACACCTAGATCTTGGACAAAAACTGGTGCAGCAACAGAGCATATTCCGACCTCTATTTCTTGGACACATTCAGCATACCCTTTAGCCTTTATATTTTTAAATTCAGATTTGAGTAAAGTTGGATTCGTTCGTGTATTCCTAGTATATGCTTTTAACCTGTTTCGGATAACGTTCAGTTGGTACGACTCATCGGAGAATGCAGCTATAACCTTTGCACAAGAGCATGCATGCAGAGGCCTAAATCCTAGTCCTGGATGCAAAAAGGATGTTTGGTTATTCTTAGGAGTTTCTGCGTATATAATTTCAACACCTTTTTGTCTGAGGCGAGAGAGAAAAAAGGTTGCGCCAAACTTTTGGGCAGATTTTTCTAAAAGCGGTTTTGCTAACAATGTTATATTTGAATCTTGGTGATCCATTCTTACCATTTGTTTTAAACGTTCACCTAGAATGTATTTATTTTCATTAGCTCTGATTAAAAGTTTGTCATTTAGTAGGTCGTGGATTAATTTGTAACAGCTTGGCTGTGGAAATCCAGTTAATGTAGTTATTTCTTTGACTGAAAGTGGGGTTCCAGATGTTGCTACAACTTCTAGTATTTTAAGTAATCTAGATAAGTACATATTGAATAATATTATCTTATTGTAATAATGTATTCTCATGATATGATATTTTAATATTTGTTTCAATACTATAAATTTAGTTGGATGGAAAATAATGGATGAAATCATTTGCTGTGGACCGGGATACTCATCACCTCAAGAAGCTATAAGAGCACCTAGAGAAAAAATTCTGTATACTATTGCTATCTACACGGGTACTGGAATCCAAAAACCAGATTACTTAGCTACTATTGATTGTGATCCAGACAGTTCTGATTATGGCCAAGTTATCCACCGGCTAGAGATGCCAGGCATAGGTGATGAGTTGCATCATATGGGGTGGAATGCTTGTTCGTCATGTCATGGCGATGCCAGTATGTCTCGTGGGTATCTTCTTTTACCTGGTGTGCGATCTAACAATATTCATGTTGTTGATACTGCCACCAATCCAAGGCAACCCTTTATATATAAGATTGTTGATGGTGCTGATATTAAGTCTAAAACTAACCTAAGTGGTCCACACACAGTACACTGTTTTGGTGCTGAAATCATTATTTCTTTCCTAGGAAATGCTAAAGGCGAAGCCCCAGGTGGTTATTTGCACTTGAACAAGGATTTTGAAATTGTGGGGCGTTGGGAAAACTCTATGGGTAATATTAAGTTCGGTTATGATTTTTGGTATCAACCTCGTCACAATGTGATGGTGTCTTCTGAGTGGGCGTCACCTAATACGTTTATGCCGGGATTTGATTTGGAAGAAGTTGGTCATCTAAAATATGGACGTGAAATCCATTTTTGGGATTTTGAGAAGAGAGAACCAATAGAAACTATTTATTTGGGTGAAGATGGACTTATCCCTCTAGAGGTGAAATTCCACCATAACCCCGAAAGCACGCATGGTTTTTGTGGTGCAGCCCTAAGTACTAATGTTATTCACTGGTGGAAAAATGCTGCTGGTAAATGGGAATGGGAAAAGATAATTGATGTTGAGAATGAACCACACCCAGAATGGCCAATTCCATTGCCTGGAGTAATGTCAGCCATTCTTGTATCGATGGATGATAAATATCTCTACCTCAATAACTGGCTTCATGGAGATATGCGCCAGTATGACATCTCGAATCCGCATAAACCAGTTCTGACTGGTCAGGTCTGGATGGGCGGTTTGTTGGGCAAGGCGCCTGTGGTTAACGGAGTAAAGATGGCAGGTGGGCCACAGATGTTTCAACTCTCGCTTGACGGAAAACGCCTTTACGTGACAACTTCCCTCTTTTCCACTTGGGACAACCAGTTTTATCCCGAAATTCGCGAAAAAGGTGGCGTTATGGTGATGATTGATTGTGACCCAATTAATGGTGGCATGTCTATCAACCCAGAATTCATTGTAGATTTTGGTCAAGAACCAAATGGGCCAAGCCGCTGTCACGAAATGCGTTATCCAGGCGGCGATTGCACTAGTGATATTTGGCTCTAGAAGAGTGACATTACTTTTTGATGAAAAGGATTTATAAAATGAATCACAAAGAACCTTATGAAGACGATTATCTAGCCAACATTCTGAGCTCTGTTAAAACAATAGCAATGGTTGGTGCTAGCAATGATCGTACAAAATTTTCTTACGGGGTTCTTAGGGTTCTCCATGAAACTGGTTATGAAATGATTCCTGTTAATCCCAGCCTGGCAGGTAAAGATATTAGAGGTTTAAAGGTTTTTCCAGACCTTAAATCTATAAAGAAGGACATAGATATGGTGCAAGTTTTTCGTCGAGCGGAGGATCTACCGCAGGTTGCCAAAGAAGCTGTTGAGATAGGAGCAAAGGTCTTGTGGGGTCAAATAGGAGTTACACACCCTGAAGCAGCCTACATAGCGGAGGTTGCTGGCCTAAAAGTAGTGATGGACCGTTGTCCAAAAATAGAACTGTTTCGACCTTTCTGGAAACCTAGGCTTGATTTGCCGCTTTAATATTATAGGGCTTGGTCCACGAGTGGGAAAATTGAAGTCATACTGAGTATCATTTTCAAACTCTATATTAAATTGTTTGACTGATTTCTGGATCGCTTGAAAATTAACAGTGTTGGTTCCATTGTTATGATACAGTTCCCTTCTTGGTTAAAACCTTGGATTCTGGCTTTAATTATACCCAAGTTAGGTTTTGATTTAGACTCCCTCTTGGCTACAACATCCCAGAACCCATCTATTATATCGCCGGGTCTTAGAGGTAATAACCATCTCAGGTGATCTACAGCTGGTGCACCCATAGAAGATGTTTGATTTAAAAAATTGTCACACATTAGACGCATCATTATTGAGCAGGTGTGCCAACCACACGCTATCAGGCCACCAAATGAAGAATCTTTAGCCAATAAAGGATCTGTATGAAAGTATTGTGGGTCAAACTTTCTAGCAAAATTTAGGATTTCCTCCTCTGACACCACATATGATCCTAAAAATATTTCTTTATTTTCCGTAAAGTCCTCCCAAAAGTACTTGAATGATTCCAATAATCTTCTCCAAATTTATTTATCAGTAATTAGTGTTTTATTGGGACAAATGCGAATATAAAATAGCTAAAAGGGTTCTTAATCATAAAAGGTTCTTTAGTTTATATTGGGGTTACCTTCACCATTGGTTTATAAATGCAGGCTATCTGAGGAGTTCTATCAATACAATTTATTGTTATCAAAAAACACATTCCAAAAGCAACCTTGATATTAGTTTTGTGATTGATGAATGCAGTTAAAAGGAGACAAAAGAAAAAAAAATTATGGAAGTTCAAGTTTATAGTCGAAACTTATCTAATATTCTGGCTAGTAGAGAGAGTTTTTAGGATTCTTCAATCATAATAATTGGTGCATATAGCTATTACTTGCTGGAAGAAAGTAGTTAGCTATTCATTGGTTGTAAAAGCCATAATTGATGCCCCTGTATCGTAAACTTAATCGTGAATGAATGAGAAATATTCATATCAACCAAAAATTCTTTAGACAGGGGTTTTGGTGAGTTCTAATGCATTATAATTAAAAATTAGTTGAAAAATACAAATTCCTTTGGGTGTAAGAGACTCTGTCTGAGTCTTTGGGTGAAAAAAAGTTTTGCAAATGTTAGCGTCTCCAAATATTTATTTATTATTATTTCAGCCATAGAAGACTTTTGTAGACAGTCTATATGAGTATCTTTTGGCCGATGCGGCCTAGATGTCACGCTATTAATATCTGTTCAAGCTTAGCACGCATTTTTCTTGGAATGGCTACGGCCTTTCTTGTCGTTAAATCCATAGCGACAATCACCGAATCTGCAACTGCCAATATCTCTCGAGTGTCTTGATCCATAAACCAATGAGTCCAGCTGTAGGTTTTCTGACTAATTGTTCTTAAGCCACTCTTGAGCATTATTCTATTTCCTTCCTCAACAAACCTATTAAAGCGAAATTCATACTCTAAGGCAGCACCTCCTATCCCCGTTTCATCAATAGAATGTTCTCCCTCTAAAAGCAGATGGGGTACTGCTTTGGATATTATTCCCATGTAATCAGCAGCGTTCAATTGGTTGAATTTTTTATTGAATTTTCGTGAGGCTAAGCCACGAAAAGATTCTACATAGTTTTGATTATTACTGACATCTTGATACTTTAAGTTTAGATTAGGTAGTCCCAAGAGACCTTTTTTAATGGCATGAGACGGAGGAGACAATTTCGAGTCAGAAATATTATTCTTTATACTTGCTAAAGACTGATTAGCCCTGCTATGACCAAACGCATATTTGAATGTTAATAGAAAAGCAGAACTGATAGCATTTGTTTTAAGATTTTTCATTTCAAGATAGACTATTATCTTATTATCGCTTATTTCCTGCATCTTTGCTAACATTACATAAGGATTACCTACGGTTTGCTCTCGCAAATATCTGATAAAGAGTTCCTCTAAGTCAAAAAAAGTGTTCATGGTCTGTGGCCATGTAACAAGTTTTTTTTCTTTTAAGAAAATTTCGCATGCATTGAGAGCATGATAGACATAGAACTGTACATTCATATGCCCCATATTATCTATTTCGTGTTGTTCTACAGAGTTTTTGTATACCCTATTCAGTATGTCCATATTATTCCTGGTATGTTTAAAACTCTCAAGGAAAGTACCTTTAATGGTGCTTAAATAAAGCCATCAAAGAAGCTTTCTCAAGTGACTTAAAGTGTAATTGGAAACCAATCTGAGCTGCGGGAGTGTTTTCATGTGCGTCAATTTTTTCTTTAAGCCCATAAATGGTAAAAAAATATCGGTGTGCCTGATCTCCTTTTGGGGGACATGGGCCGCCATATCCATAGCTCCCAAAGTCATTTTGAATTTGTAAAGAATTTGAGATACAATTGTCATCTGTTTCGTGATAATTCTTATTGATGTTAACAAGAATCCAATGCCAAAAACCACTTCCAGTTGGTGCATCTGGATCAAAGATGGTTATTGCATATTCCAAAATTTGATCTGAAAAACCACTCCATTCTAAGTGTGGCCTGATGTTCTTACCCGTGCATCCAAATCCATATTCTTTGCTGAGACTATATTCTTGTTTTAGAAACTCTCCATCATTAAAATCTGGGCTTATTAATTTCATAAAAAACCTTTTAGTTTCTATACACTTAAAAATTAGTAAAAAATGCTTATATAATAATATACTTAATAAAAAAATCTTTTATAAGTCAAAATAATTAGTGAATTACTAATATTAATGCGTATGTGACATCTCGAGAAGTTGGAGGACTTAACTGATGCCTCAAATACCTCAAATGAAGCGGCACTTTAATGTGGGAGACACAATTTATACTATTGGTGATAAAGCTGAGAGTGTCTATTTGATCCATAGCGGTCAGGTTAGCATTTTATCTACACATGGGTTAGAAATTGGAACCTTGGCCGATGGTGAAATGTTTGGAGAAGTAGGAAGAGTAATTGGTTCCCCACGAACCGTGACTGCAAAGGCTAAAACTCGATGTATTATTCATGAAATTGATTGGGAAATTGTCCAGAAAAAGCTTGGTGAGGCCGATCCGATATTGGTAGCCATTATCAGGGGTTTGGCATTGAGAATCGGCGATGCTAATGATCTTACTGAAAAGTATTGGAGAGAATTAAGTATCTACAAATCACTCGAGGAAATTGAAAAGAATTAAACTATTAAAGAGGGATGTTGATCTTCTTATTTGTTTGGAAAGCATGTAATATTTTTCTGTTGTCTCTCTTGCCATAACCCTATTGCCCGTCTTGTTTTGTGACCTATGAGGCCATCATGAGTTCCTACATTCAATCCGTTGTCAATAAGTGCATTTTGTAAATTAAAAATTTCTGCTTGGGTCAATGGTGATGTTTTTTCCCAACCTGTGCGGAAAGCCCCATTATGTCCCCTTATTCTGTCTGAGAGATGGGCTACGTACAACGCGTAAAGATCTGAATTGTTGTAGGTTTTAAGCACATAAAAGTTTTTTGTAACAAGAAATCTTGGCCCGTACTCCCCTTTTGGATAAAGCAATGAGGTCTGAGTATCCTTAGGAAAAGAGTTACTTAGTTTTTTTTGTATATTTTTTACTCCAGAATCATACCACGAAGATATTGGCTTAGCGTTGTCAGGACCTTCCAAATAGCATAATACAGGCGATGTTGATTTGATTTCAGTACCCCAACCCAGATTATTTGTCCAACCATTTACATTAAGGAAGTTGGCAATTGAAGCGAGTACATCTTTTTCATTTTTCCAAATATCTTTTTTCCCGTCAGAGTCAAAATCAACAGCAAATCGGTTGTAAGATGATGGCATGAATTGCGGTTGCCCCATGGCGCCTAACGATGAACCATAAAGCTCATCATAAGATATTTTTTCCTTTTTTAGTAATTTTATGAACTGCAAAAGTTCTCTGTAAAAAAAGCCACTTCTGTGAGAGGCATAAACTTGAAATGCAAGAGTATTTAAGGTCAGATACTTTAGTTTAACGCGACCAAAATCACTTTCCATGGCCCAGATTGCTAACAAGATATCTGGTGGAACACGATATTTTTTTTCGATTTTCTTTAACAATAATTTGTACTTATCTTTCAATGCTTTAGCATAATCAGCTCTAGTCTTTAGTCTAGTCTCGTTGAAATAAGATTCAGGAAATATAAAGTCTTTAATTCGTATTGCATTTTTCGTTTGATTAAGTTTTTCAAACTGGGACCTATTTAAGGATATATCTTTTATCATTTCTTTCAGGAAATCATCTTCAAGGTCTTTAGAAATTTTTGGAATGAGAACATTGTTTAACCAGTGACTGTAATTGTTAAAGTCACTGGAAAGTGCCTTGTTTTGCTGAAAAAATGCGATCAGTAATATGACAAGGCTCAGGAATGTAATTTTGGGAAGAGGATTTATTTTTATTTTGTATTTCGCCATTATTTGATAGAGTTGATTAACGATTAAATTTTCTTAAGAAGTTGTCTGATTTTGTTGATGCGGATAACGATAAAAAATTTTGTGAGATAAAATTTGGGCACGGCATGCAAATTCCAGTGATAGGTTTTACAATGGGTGATCCTGCAGGGGTGGGACCAGAAATAATTGCAAAATTCTTTCGTGGCAAAGTTGATCATCAGGCTCAGTACATGATTTTTGGGTCCCCCGATATCATTGAACTATCATTTAAAGAGCAGCATCTTAATATCCCTTTTCACGTCATTGATCGTATGGATAGCATTAAGCCTATGCCTCTTAGTGAAGGTATCCTAATTTACAAAACAGCTGATATCAATGGTAGGTTACCTGTCGGTAGGGTATGTAGCAAATGCGGTTTTGCTGCTTATGATGCCGTTATCAAGGCAATTTGTGCTGCAAAATCGGGGTTTTTGAAGGCTGTAGTAACGGCCCCTGTTAACAAAGAAGCTTTGCGCAAAGCTTCGGTAGCTTATATCGGGCATACGGAGATACTTGCCCAATTCACCAAAACCCCAGAGGTTTTTATGCTGATGGTAAATGATGCTCTAAGGGTGATACTATGTACCGTACACGTTTCATTGCGCAAGGCTATAGATCTCTTAAATGAGAAACTTATCTATAATACCATAAAGGCAGCAGAAATTTCTTGTTCGCAATTGGGTGTGGCTCGGCCTAGAATCGCTGTAGCTGGACTAAATCCGCATGCTGGTGAGAATGGATTAATGGGTGATGAAGAAAGCCTTTTTATTAAACCCGCCGTGGAAAGAGCTATGCGGGAAGGTATCAATGTAAGTGGTCCATGGCCTCCGGATACCGTTTTTCTGATGGCGAGAGAAGGTAGTTTTGATATTGTTGTATCTCAATATCATGACCAAGGATTGATACCTATAAAATATCTAGGACTAGAGGATGGAGTGAATATTTCGGTAGGTTTGCCATTTGTTAGAACAAGTCCGGATCATGGAACTGCTTTTAACATCGCAGGCAAGGGATTGGCAAATCCAAGCAGTTTCATAAATGCAGTTTCATATGCGGCTAAACTGAGTAAAGTGACATAAAAAAAGACATTTAGTTTTTAACAGTTAAAAAAGGTTCTCTATAATTATAATGTTGAAGGTTTCGCTTAATAAATAAAGCAAATTCCATCAAACCTATTAGTTGGCTATCCTAGGGGCTTGATGTTTTAGGAATGCTACTCATCTATAGACTAGATCAACTTAAAAATAATGTTCAGGTTAAATAAGGAGAGACGGTAAATGACTAAGCAACCATTTGAAGCTGATACGGGCCGAGTACTAAACATAGTCATTAATTCATTGTATTCTGAAAAAGAAATTTTTCTCAGAGAGCTTATATCCAATAGTTCTGATGCAATTGACAAACGTCGTTTCCAAAAACTGACAGGGAAAAGTAATTCTTCAGACAGTTCTGATTATGAAATTCAAATAGAAGTTTCATCTAAGGAGCAAATCTTATCCATAAGAGACAATGGGATTGGAATGAGCAAAGAAGATTTGATATCATCCTTAGGTACCATTGCGAAATCAGGCACTACTGAATTTTTGGCCAAACTGGAAGCTTCAAAACAAAGTGACGATTCCAAATCCGTTAATTTAATTGGCCAATTTGGTGTTGGATTCTACGCGGCATTTATGATCGCCGACAAGGTAGAGGTCATTTCTAAAAAGGAAGGGGGAACTAAGGCCTTTAAATGGAATTCTGATGGAATTAGTGGTTTTGATGTTGGTGATGCAACGCGTGACGAAATAGGAACAACAGTAAATTTATACGTAAAGAAAAGTGAGAAAGACTACCTAAAAAGAGACCGGTTGGTGGAGATAGTTAAGAAGTATTCTGATCACATCCAATATCCTATTCGTTTTGTCGACGCAAAGTCTAAAGATAAAGATACTTTGAATGATGCATCTGCCATATGGATGAAGTCAAAGAGTGAAATTTCCAAAGAGCAATATGACGAGTTTTTTGTTCAATCTGGTGGTGGTTTTGGTAAACCATTAATCACAATGCATAACAAGGCGGAGGGCATTATCAGTTATACCAGTCTTTTGTATATACCCGAAATGAAACCATTTGATTTATTTCATGTTGATCGGGCCCCTAAAGTAAAGCTTTACTCAAATAGGGTTTTTATCACAGAGACATTAGACAATGTTTTGCCTAGGTGGTTGCGTTTTGTAAATGGTGTATTGGATACCTCAGACCTTAATCTTAATGTGAGCAGAGAAATGCTTCAGCATAGCCCAGGTTTGAGGCGCATCTCAAAAGCTCTGAAGAAAAAAATTATTAGTGAATTAAAGAAGAAGAAAGAAAAGAATGAGGAGGTTTTTAACAAATTTTGGAAAGAATTCGGTGCCGTATTAAAAGAAGGCATATATGAAGACCCTGATCATAAGGTGGATTTACTTAGCCTCTCAAAATTTAAATCTAGTAAGGGTGAGGATGAAAAATTTCTTCCTCAATATGTCGATGGAATGCATAAAAAGCAGAAGCAAATTTTTTATATTGCTGCGGATAGTTTGGATCAGGCCACCAAGAGTCCACATCTTGAGGCTTTTAAGTCTAAGGACATAGAAGTGCTTTTCTTTACAGATCCTATCGATACATTTTGGCTGTCTACGCAGGATGAATTTGATGGTAAGAAATTTGTTTCTATTACCCAAGGTTCATTAGATCTTTCAGATTTTGATGAAAAAGGTGAAGATAAGAAAAGTCAGGATCAGTCCTCTAAGTTTAAGGATCTAACTGAAGGAATGAAAAATGCTTTAGGAGATTCCGTAAGTGATGTTCGGATCTCTACCAAGTTGATCGACAGTGCCTGCTGTTTGGTAGCGTCTGATGCAGGTATGGACGTGCAAATGGAGCGGATAATGAAGATGCAAAATAAGGATTTCAAGGGGATGCCTCGTATTCTAGAAGTTAATCCTAAACATTCATTGATCTCCTACATGGAGAAATTACGTCCCTCAGATAAGGAGAATTTTGATGATTTATCAAAGATAGTCCTAGATCAGGCCAAGCTCTTGGAAGGGCATCTTCCCGATGATATAAGTTTTTATTGCAAGAAAATTAACCAACTTATTACCCAAGGTGTTAAGGCTTCCTAAACTGAGTCCTAGCAAAAAGGTTTTGTCAGAATTATAATTTTATAAACACCAGGCTTTCTTAAGTGCGGGGCGATTCATTAGTCTTTTAGTGTACCTTTGCAGGTTTGGTTTTTCTATGAAATCAACGCCTAGTTTCTCTGACATGATGACAGCATGACCGGTCATCATGTCGGCAGCACTCAATTCTCCAGCAAGATATTCTCTTCCTACCATATGCGTTTCAACGGCTTGGAGCATTCTCGAAAGAAGTTTTGTGGCTCTTTTTACGTTAACCTCATTTTTTCTTTCTGGAGGTAAAAGAATGGTTTCCACGACTATTATATTCATCTGAGGCATGATCATCCCTTCAGCGAAATGAAACCATTGTAAATAAGAGGAAAAATTTTCATTTTCTATGTCAGGAATGAATTTTCTTTTGGCGTATTTGGTAATAATGTACTGAATAATAGCTCCAGATTCTGTAAGTGTGTTGTCGGCATCTTCCAACACTGGCACTCTACCTAGGGGGTTAATTTTAAGGTAATTTGGCGACCGCATCTCTTCATCACCGAGGACATACTTTTTTATTTCATATTGAAGTCCCAATTCTTCCAAGAGCCAGGCTACTCTTACTGCTCTACTATTTTGTGCATAGTGTAAAATCATGAATTTTATTCTCCCACAAATCATGCGTCATAGAATGACACTATGATATTACCACATACCCTTTTTGATAAGTATTTTCTTTAACAATACGCAATCATCTACCATTAATCCATCAATCCCAAAATCTATTAGCTCAGTGATATGATTTTCATTATTTGTTCCCCAGATATGTAGTTTTGTTCTACTTTTCTTGATTTTAGAAACGACGAATTGGTTGATAATTTTTCTCCCTTTATAAAAAAGAGGCAGTTGGATGCAAGGTTCAGCAATTCTTGGAAGAATCCCAAGATTTATCATCACTAGGATCTTGAATGATTTTATGGTCCCGGCACTAAAACAAATAGGAGCATTCAGAAGCTTTTGCATTGCATATATCCGGCAATCATTAAAGCTACCTATGCATATTTGGTCAAATGTTTTTAGATGGTTAATAGTTTTTGCTAGAGGTTTCACCACATCCCAGGACTTAACGTCGATATTAAAGAAGATCTTAGGAAACTCTTCTAGGGTCTCTTCCAATTTAGGTATTGCGTTCCCACCTCGTAAACGTATTTTCGCTAAATCTGTAGAAGTGAGTTTATTAATTGCAATTCTATCCCCAGTTAACCGTTCCAAAGTGCTATCATGAAAGATATAGGGGATGCCATCCTTGCTGGCCCTTACATCTGTTTCAATATGAATAAATCCAAGATTAATAGCTTTTTTAAAGGCCTCAATGGTGTTTTCAGTGCTGTAATAGTTAGCTCCTCTATGGGCAAAGGGCGCAAAGTTTCTCACAGTCAAAAATGGATGACTCATTAAAATGGGCTCTTATCTATTTTGGCAGGGCCAGTGAGGACTTAAGGCACGCCACAGATGATCGATGATATGTCCCCCAATATTTTCAAGCAAGTTTTGGTGATAAATCTCCCAAGCTTTGGTAATTTGCTCTATAGAAATGTTTGTTGTGTCTAGCTTATGGAGGTCGTCACTATAAATATCAAACTCACAGTTGTGATTAGCAACAGCTAGATATCCTTTAATGTACGCCTCACAAATCGCATGTTGGTGGGGGGTGGCTTCTTTTTTTATTGTTTTTGGCATAAACTGGCCACTGCAGTAAATCTTAAATTCATCAAAATCTGTAATATTTGCATATGTTGGTTGAGCTTTAAACATACTGCACATAGATAAGACATTTATAAAGATTAAGAGTGACTTCACTGTCGTATCTCAATTGATATATAATAAGACGATACTATAGCTAGATCCTAGATCCAGGCACCATTGAGGAATCAGCGTATACTTGGTTTTAATAGCCTTAACCCTTGAAATTCTTGAGTTTCTTCATCATTTGTTCATCATCATTCTTAGGTTGGAAGTACTTCCCCATTACTTCCATTCTTTTCTTTAAAATATGTAACTTGGCTATTTGGACATAATGCTCAATCGTTTCATCAAGGTTTTTACGTGCCTTACCTGCTTCCGCTACCTCGATGTATTCATTTTCAAGGCCTGCTTTTAATCGTTGCCCAGAATTAGCCTTGATCCTTGTCAGGTTTGACACTGTGCTCCTAGCCACTCTATCCAGATCGTCTTCTATGCGTTCTAGATCTTCTAAGGTGGGTGGAGGGACGATAATGGTGACCCTCTGTAGTTCAATGTCACTAGTTACATTCTTAAATCCTGCTATCTTTATCTCTTCCACTACGAGTGGAATAAAGTCTCTGCTATAGACCATCAGATCTAGAGACCTGGGTTTCAATCCTGGTTCAACGTTTGCAACATCTGTTATTCGCCTTGGTTTTTTGTCAACCATGATCTTGAGTCCAAATAAGGCATTTTTATAGGCATCGGCTGACCCAACCTGTGTAAGAGTAGTTTTTAGACTTTCAATTGCTACTTTCATGTTCTCATTAGCTTCCTGAGAATATGAATCTGTTAATTCCTCTTCGTTCATGAGCCCCCCTCATTTAATCGATTGAAAAATAACAAATATACTCTACTATAAAATTCTTTGTTAGTCTACTTCATTGAAGTATTAGAAGTTATCTTAGTTCAATAGCCTATTCTTATTAAATCGGGCAAAAAGTTATGGTTATTACTTTTCAAGGTGGAAGGTGTTAGTGAAGACATGGGGGCTCTTGCAGGGTATGGAATTTTAGCGCTTGTTACGACCATTTTGCTCAGGCCAGTTATAAATTTCGGTAAAGGGTTTTCTTCCTCTCTATGCGTATTCGGAATAATCTATGCTATAGTTTTGACGACAGCCCCGAGAACTTATTTTGAACCTAATTGGTTTAAGGTTGTTGGACTTGTTATTTCTGCCTCATGTGTGATTATTTTTTTATTTCTTGTGTGGAAAAAAATGAAAAAAAAGCAAGAGCTAATGGATTTAGTTGAGGAAGAATAGAGGTCCAAAAAATTTAATTATAAAAAATGCTATTTTTGATAACTTGGGATAAGATTTGCTTTGTGCTCAAATAAGAAATTTTTGAATGTCAGTACTGTTGGGCTCAAATTTGAGTCCCTTAAATGTATTAGAAACCATTGTCTTATGATGGGAAGATTTTGAAGCTTTAAGGTTTTTAGACTAGCATCTTTGATTTCGTTAACTACTGTCGATGCTGAGATTAGTGCAATACCTAATCCAGCCATAACGGCTTGTTTAATTGTTTCGTTGGATGAAAATTCTTTTTTGTCAAACTCTCTACCTTTTCCTATTGTATCCAGAAAGCGTTCTAATAAAATTCTGGTTCCTGACCCTTCTTCTCTAACCAAAAACGTTTCTTTTTGAAGGAGATAGGCTATCTCTTCGTTTGGTGCTTTTTCAACTTTTTTGTTAAACCCTAAAATAGGGTGGGCTGGATGGACAATAAGAATATGCGGGTTTTCCCCTAAGATTTCGGCATTAACCAATGGTTTGCGTGGTGGTCTGCCGGTAATTGCGAGATCTACCTTTCCATCTTCTAATGACCTAAGTATTTCATTACGATTCCCAACTATTAAATCTATTGTTATGTCTGGCAGGTATTTGTTTACTTTAGCAATTATCCAAGGGCAGAAATATTGAGCCGTAGA
>CACKFK010000027.1 GCA_902599445.1 uncultured Alphaproteobacteria bacterium | reverse complement strand
TCTATGCAATTGGTTGATGATGTTCTGACCTATATCACGGAAGCATTAGTCGATGGAGATAATGTAAAGATTTCATCTTTTGGAACATTTTCTTGCAGAGAAAAAAAGGAACGGATTGGTCGCAATCCAAAAACTGGGATAGAGGCGAAAATAATTGCTAGAAGGGTAGTAACTTTCAAACCGTCTCAAAAAATGAGAGAAAAAATTAATAAAGGGAACCAAGGAAATTAATTTCTTGGTTATTTGATTGAACATCGAGAAATCACCAGATGCTTTTAGAACGATCTCTGAAGCAGGAGAAATGCTCTCACTGCCGTCACATGTGCTAAGATTTTGGGAGAGTAAGTTCCCTCAAATTAAACCCATAAAGAGAGCAGGAGGCAGAAGATTTTATCGACCAAATGATATACTAGCACTGTTTGGTATAAAGAAACTTCTTCATGGAAATGGCATGACCATTATTGGTGTTAAACGGCTTATAAGAGAGAAAGGCATAAAATATCTAATAGATATAGGTCAAAAAGAAAAAAGCGGCCTTAATGAAAACATAAGTGATCAAAATGGCTTCAATAAAACATTGAATTTGGGTGATGTTTCCCTCAATGAGGGCAATAGCCTTGACATGAAACGTTTAAGTGAAATAAAGACGGAACTATTTATATTACGATCTAGGATAGCTGAAAGAATAACTACATCACATCGCATTCACCCAAAATAATAGGTATGTTTAAACGGGCTATAGCGCAGTCTGGTAGCGCGTTCGTCTGGGGGACGAGAGGTCGTGAGTTCAAATCTCGCTAGCCCGACCATCTTACAAGATAAAAGGATAGCCAGACTGATGCTAAAAAAAATAGCCAAGGTGACTCGATCCGTACTT
This sequence comes from uncultured Alphaproteobacteria bacterium, assembly GCA_902599445.1. Classification (GTDB taxonomy): domain Bacteria; phylum Pseudomonadota; class Alphaproteobacteria; order Rhodobacterales; family Rhodobacteraceae; genus CACIIZ01. The sequence continues at coordinate 19,772 of CACKFK010000027.1, read as the reverse complement.
CCTTCTCAAGAAATTCGAAAACTAATACTAGATGAAGCCATTACCTTTGAAACACCTTTGAAACAGAATCAAATACAGCCTTCTAGTATAGACCTACGCCTTAGCTCTAAAGCATGGCGTATGCGTGCATCTTTCTTGCCAGGAAAAATCCAAAAAGTTGGTGCCTGGATTGATCAACTAGCCATGCAAGAAATCGACTTAAGTCAAGGATATATACTAGAAAAAGGCTCAGTTTACTTGGTTCAACTCCAAGAAAACTTGAAGTTGCCAAAGCATGTTGAGGCCCTGGCAAACGCAAAAAGCTCAACCGGAAGATTAGACTTATTTACCCGCCTGATAACTGACTATGGGACTGAATTCGATAGGGTGAATGCTGGTTATTCTGGTCCTTTATATGCTGAAATTGCTCCAAACTCATTTTCTGTATTGGCGAAAAGAGGTATAGCGTTAAATCAAATAAGGTTTAAAACTCGAGATAATTTTAAAGCACAAGACCGTGAGGAGGCACAAAAAGTTAAAAAAATTGAAGAGAGGACAATAAATAATCTAACCCCAGCTCAAACTTTTTCCATAAATCTAAAAAATCGGTACAGCAATGTTGTGGGTTATCGAGCTAAACCCCACACTGACTTAATTGATCTAGAGAAAACCAATTTTTACGAAAAAGAAGATTTCTGGGAACCGGTAACAACAAAATTCAATAAAATAGTTTTAGATCCGGGAGCTTTTTATATCCTGAGTAGCCAGGAATACGTTAGTGTCCCTCCGCAATTAGCAGCCGAAATGGCGCCTTATCTTTCTATAATTGGTGAGTTCAGGGTTCATTATGCTGGGTTCTTTGACCCCGGATTTGGTTATAGTTCAAGTGGCAAACAAAATTCACGAGCAGTCTTGGAAGTAAGATGCCATGAAACACCCTTTGTACTAGAGCATGGTCAAACAGTAGGTCAATTAATATTCGAAAAAATGCTTGAAGTACCTGATTTACTTTACGGTAAAGATTTAAAATCAAACTATCAAGGACAAGGCCTTAAGTTATCCAAGCATTTCAAAAATTAAGACGAGCCTTTTTTCGGAACGCATAAGGTAATATTACTCAAAATTAGAAATATTATCAGGCCTCTTGCCAACCAATCCGGCCTCATTTAATTCCTGAAAATTTGGCATGTCCTTAACAGTTTGTAATCCAAAATAATCCAAAAAAGCATCAGTAGTTATGAATGTTACGGGTCTCCCCGGCGCATCTCGTCTACTGCCGAGACTTATCCATCCCGTATCAAGTAGGGAATCTATAAGCCCCTTATACAAACTTACTCCTCTGATCGACTCTATCTCGGATCTAGTTATAGGTTGATTATACGCAATAATTGCCAAAGTTTCTCTCGCAGCTTTGGATAACTTTGCCTTTTTTTGAACATATTCTGTCATCAAATAACTATACTGGGGAGAGGTCCTAAATGCATATGAGTTTTTAATTTTTACAAGATTTACACCACGGTCTCTATATAATTGATCTAATCTTTCTAAAGAGCCTTTCAAATCACAAACAGTTGGGCACAACCTTCTTAAATCACTAATCGTAATTGGATCCCTTGCTGCAAATAGCACTGCCTCCAATATCTTTACCTCGTCAACTGGTTCTTGTGATTTTTTAAGGTTCAAAGCCAATGCTTCATCATTGGCTGGTTTTCTGCTTTTTTTTTGATGAAAAAAATTCATTCCTTGTCCTCACTGTCAGTACTTTTCATCTCCATGAGTTTAAAAGGAGTAGCCTGCTTTATACTCAAATCACCAGATTTTACTAACTCTAACGAGGCTGCAAAAGTAGTAGCCATTGCCGATCTTAAATGATTCGGATTGCGTCGCCATTGCTTGGGAACAATATCATCAAGTGTAACCCAACCACCGTTTGTCGAAAAAAATTTAACAATAGACTTAAGAGCATCATCAATAGTTAGGATCGAATTCCTTACAAATTGTAAAGGTGTAAATGCTTTCTTGCTATTTATAGAAGCATAAGCACGTAATAAATCTAGCAGAGTTGCATTCACCGTTCGATGAACTATTCTTTCGGTTTTTTCACCCTGTCCCCTAGAGAAGAAATCAGTACCAAGCTGGGGTCTTAAGAATAATTCCTCAGCACAATTTTTCATCTCAGCTAATCTTTTCAACTGAAAAGCAAGGTACTGCTCCATTTCTGCACCAGTGATCTTCTCTTCAGAATCCTCCACCGGCAACAGTAATTTACTCTTTAAATAAGTAAGCCAGGCAGCCATCATTAAATATTCTGCTGCCAACTCTATTTTCAACCCAGAAGCCTTTTTGATAAAATCTAAGTACTGCTCAACTAGCTCGGAGATAGAGATCTCCCTTAAATCCACTTTTTGATCTTGTGCTAAAGATAACAATAATTCAAGGGGGCCCTCAAACCCCTGAATATCTAGAATTAAGGCATCATTATCGAGAACATGTAATCTAAATGGAGCGTGCTTGTTCATCATTATCCACTAATTATCTTGCAATCTAAGTCTTGGGAAATAAATACATTACAAATTTGCTTTGCTTGTTCATATGTATACATTTCTATTGTTTCTAATCTATAGAAATTTTTGGTCCCCAACTTTCCTGAAGCTATATTGAAGCTTTCTGATATCGAAAGTTCCCTTATCGTTGAAATGGTCCGTAACTTCTCTAATGCAGCACCATGACTCTCAAAGGATCCTAAGTATACTTGATAAATACGATCCTGAGAAATAATGTCGTTTTCTTCCAGACGAGTAAGAGCTTCAGTTATTGAATTAACAAGAGCTTCTTGCATTGACAATGTTACTGATTTTTCTTCGGCAGTTAGGGTTTCTTCAAAAGGAGCAAGAACAATTTCTGTATCATCTTCAGCCGAACTCTCATTCCCTCGCAAGGTATTGATAGATAAATTAGAATTATTAATAATTTTTTGACTTACTTCAGGTGGTTTCTTTTTAAAATCGGGTTCTAGTGCACGGATCACGGGTAAATCATCAACTTCCACCTGACTCAGCTCTAGCGTCCAGATGACCATCAGGTAAATAATTCCTGCGGAGAGAAGAAATCCACAAAATCTTACCGCTCGGTTAAAACCTGTATACGGTTTTGCCTCTAATTGTTGATGTACCAAGGGTTGTTCCCTGAAATTAAATCTGCTCTATTTTGTGTTAGAACCACTTTGTAATACATTTTGTGCTAATTTACAACATCTCATCCATCGGTTTTATCCCAAATATCTTTAAACCCGATTGGATAACTAACTGAATAGATCTCACCATCGCTAGCCTCGCCACAGTAAGTTTCAAATCATCATTTCGCAGAAATTTTAAATCATGGTTTATTTTACCGAGGCTCTGAAGACTATGGAATAATTGAGCAGTTTCAAACAAATAAAATGCGATGCGATGTGGTTCACACCTAGTGGTAGCCTTAGTCAATATGGTTGGCCATTCAGCAAGCTTTCTTATTGTCTGGAGTTCATTTTCATTACCTAAAAGAGACAGGTCTGCTTTTGACAAAAGACTATCAGATACATCAATATTTTCTTCTTTAGCCCGCTTAATTATCGAGCAAATACGAGCATTAGCGTACTGCACATAAAAAACTGGGTTTTCTCTTGTTTGTTCAATAGCTTTGTTAAAATCAAATTCTAAGGGAGCATCGTTCTTTCTCATGAGCAGTAAAAACCTTATTGCATCCTTTCCGACTTCATCCAATAGATCTCTCAAGGTTACATAAGAACCAGCCCTCTTGGACATCTTAACAGGCTTACCATTTTTATAAAGCTTCACGAGTTGACAGAGCCTGACAGTCAGATCCTTCTCACCTTTTGAAAGCGCCCTAACTACAGCTTTCATTCGAGAAGTATAACCACTATGGTCCGCACCAAATATATCAATAATTTCATCATATTCTCTGCACAACTTATCATAATGGTAAGCGATGTCAGGAGCAAAGTAGGTCCAACTGCCATCCACCTTCTTTATGGGTCTATCAGTATCATCCCCAAATAGGGTCGATTTGAACAATTCTTGCTCTCTTTCCAACCAGTCTTGGTTGCTTCCCCCCTTTGGCTTAGCCAATACTCCTTTATATATAAGTCCCAAATCTCTAAGGTGATTTATAGATTCTTCAACTTTTCCTTCAGCATAAAGATCACTTTCAGAAACAAAGCTGTCCATTACTATCCCCAAATCGGAGAGGTCTTTCTTTATTGAATCTAGCATTTTTGCTACGGTAAAATGTTTAATTTTTTTCAATCTGAAGGACTCATCTTCAGAAATCAATAAGTCACCATATTCTTCCTTTAGTGAATCCCCAATTTTTTTAAGATAGTCTCCTGGATATTCATTTTGCTCATCCCCTATAAAAATACCCAGAGATTCCTGATACCTCAGAAAAGCGGAGCGGGCCAGAGAATCAATTTGTGACCCTGCATCATTGACATAGTACTCTCTCGTAACATTATAACCTGCAACCTCAAGCAGATTAGCAAGAACATCTCCAAAAACCGCTCCCCTTGTGTGGCCTACATGCAGTGGCCCAGTAGGATTTGCAGAGACAAATTCTACGTTTACAGACTTGTTATTACCTACTTGTTTAACTCCAAATGAAATTCCTTCATCTAATATCGAAACTACTACTTTATTCCAGAAATCGTTTTTTAATTTAAAATTGAGAAACCCTGGCCCAGCCACCTCAACAGTCTCAATTGAACTGTCGTTAGCAAATTGATCAACAAAGTATTTAGCCAATTCTCTTGGGTTCCGCTTGGCTTGCTTTGACAGGACCATCGCTACATTACTTGATAAGTCTCCAAAAGCACCATCTTTTGGGGTTTCGATGGCTATAGAACTCCTATCAAGCCCCGAAGAAATTATCCCCTGGCGCTCTAAAGTTCCCAAGACAGCCATTATTTTGTCTCTCAAGATAGCTAAGGCATCCAAATCAAAAATCCTTACAGCATATTACGTTCTGAATATCTTACTCATCCAAAGTACCGTTTATGTTCATTTAGCGCATATCGGTCAGTCATTCCAGCAATATAATCACCAATAAATCTTGGTGAAACCTGGCGACGAGTTGCGGTGGCTAAATCTTCCCAGTCCTTCGGTAATAGGCTAGGTTTTTTGCTATAGAGGTTAAAGAGATCAGAAACAACTGAAGCACATTTTTCTCGCATAACACAAACCTGGTAATGCCTGTACATGTTATCAAATAAAAAGTTAATTATTTTGACAAGTTCCTTCTCTCTATGTTTGGAAAAAGAAATCAATGGAAAACTGTGGGTTCTTATGTACCTATTATTTCTACCTTCTAGTGGATTTAATCTAACTTTACTTTCCTCCAATAAATCAGAAACTAACGCATCGACAACTCTCCTAATTACTTCATGACATTTAGTTTTATATCGCGCTTTATTATATTTCTTTTCTACCTCCAGACAAGCCTCACTAATAATTGGAAGATCAGATATATCCTCCAAGGTAAAAAATCCTGCCCGAAGCCCATCACCTAAGTCATGACAATTATATGCAATATCATCTGATATTGCTGCTATTTGAGATTCTAAAGATGCTGAAGAAGACAAAACATTTGATTTCACTCTATTTCTCCCTTTAAAGAGATCGTTAACGAAAGGATTCATCTTTCTTAACGGACCATTATGGGTAATCATGCCTTCCAAAGTTTCAAAAGTGAGATTTAATCCCGGATGTTCGGCATAATTTTTCTCTAATTTTGTAACAATTTTCAAAGCTTGAATGTTGTGGTTAAAGCCTCCAACTTTGCTCAATAGTTTATCCAACTCACTTTCACCCGTATGTCCAAAAGGTGGGTGCCCCAAATCATGAGCCAAAGAAATGGCTTCAACTAATTCAGTATTAACATCCAATACCTTAGCTATTGTTCGAGCTATTTGCGTTACTTCCAATGTATGAGTAAGTCGGTTTCTATAGTAATCCCCTTCATGTTCTACAAAAACTTGGGTCTTATATTGTAATTTTCTAAATGAACCAGAATGTAAGATTCTATCCCTATCTCTCTGAAAAGCAGAGCGATGCGGGGAACCCTCTTCCTTATAAAATCTCCCAAGAGAATCTTGTTCTTTAATTGCATAGCTTTTCATAATAATCACTAAAATCCTTGTAACAAATCCGTCTTATCATTACATTCACTGTTAGATCAACATGATGAGACCCCAAAATGCCCGTTAAAATACCCCCTAAAGTCACACCAAGAGCCTTCGAGAAAATAAGATCTATCGGTGGAAGCATGTGTCTTAGAATTGCGGTGGAAGGTGGCGGATGCTCTGGCTTTCAGTATGAAATAAACTTAGAGAGCACCATTCTTCATGATGACCTTGTTCTGACAAATAACCAAGCGAGTATTGTTATAGACCCAGTTTCACTTGATTTTTTATCTGGAGCGACTATCGATTTTCAGGAAGAACTTATAGGATCTAAATTCGTGATAAATAATCCCAATGCAACTTCTTCGTGTGGGTGTGGTACAAGCTTCTCTGTCTGACTTTTCTACTGAATCATTAAATAAGATCAATGAAAATAGCTTCCTTCAATATAAACGGAATTAAGGCGAGACTTCCCAATTTGACCCGTTGGCTAAGTGAAGAAGAACCAGATATAGTTGGCATCCAAGAAGTAAAATCCGAAAATTCAGGGTTATCCTATGAAATGTTTAACGATCTAGGGTACTATAGTGTTTTCAATGGCCAAAAGGCCTATAACGGTTGTGCCATACTATCAAAATACAAAATAAAAAATTCTGCTTTTTCATTCCCAGGTATTGAAAATGATGAGCAAAGCCGTTGGCTTAGCGCCGAAATTGAAGGTCTGATGATTTGCAACCTATATTTACCAAACGGTAATCCTATTATCACCAGAAAGTTAGATTATAAATTGCAATGGATGGCAAAGCTCTATGATCATGCTAGGCAATTGCTTAACTTAGGGAAACCAGTAATCATATTTGGAGATTTCAATGTCATACCTCAAGATATTGACTGCAGAAACCCAAAAGCTTGGGCTAACGATGCTCTTTATCACCCCGAAGTGCGATCAAAATTTTTTGAAATTCTAAATCTAGGATATTATGACGCTTTGAGATTAAAGACAAACGACCAAATCTTTACCCAGTGGGATTATCAAGGTGGAGCCTGGCAAAAAAATAATGGAGTCAGAATAGATCATTTTTTGTTAAATCCACAAGCAGCCGATCGCCTGTTATCTTGCGGTGTTGATAAATTTATGAGGTCAAGAGAAAAACCTTCTGACCATGTTCCAATCTGGATAGAAATATCATGAAATAATCACGCTTAAGAAATTCATGCGGGTCCACCTGAGTAAATCCAAGAAAATCTACGCAAAAGAAATTTTGGCCAAACCAGGCTTAACATTTTTAAAATAAAATGGAAAATCAAAACCAAAATGCGTGCTTTTAGGTGAAATAATGTTGCATTTAATTTAGATGCTCTTCTAATTTTTCTTATCCTCGGAGCTCTATTTGTCGCATATTTTCTCAACTGCCCCTCTAGATCCCTATTTCTAAAGCTTTTCTTTATCCTAATACAAAGCTCATGGGAATCCTCAATTGCTTGGGTCGCACCCTGTGCCAAATATGGTAGGATTGGGTGACACGCGTCTCCCAATAAAACCACCCTTTTCCTATGCCAACTCTTGAGTAAAGTGTGTTCAAAAAGTCCCCATTTTTTTGCAGATACAATATTGTTAAATACTTTTTGCAGAACAGTGAATTCTGCGAACTTGTCTTTTACCTCTTGTAAATTAGCGTCTGTATCCCAGCGCTCCTGGCAGTATGAATCAAATTCCGTGCAAAAAACAAAATTAACTAAGTCACCATTTCTAATCGGGTAGGAAACTACATGTTTACCCGAACCCAAAAATAATTGTGTTCTCTTAGAAGCAAAAGTTTTAGGTAGTTTTCCCGTTGAAACAACCGTTCTATATGCGACCTGATTCAAGAAAATTGGGGGCTGTTCGTCAAAAATTTGATTTCTTACTAATGAATTTATTCCATCTGCCGCTACTAATAGATCAAAGCTAGCTTGTCCTAAACGGGTGGTCACTGTTGGTCCTTTGTTGTCTTGATGGACAGTTAATACGGGAGTTTCATAAAATAGTTTCACCCCCAGCCTAAGATTTTCATTTCTCAATAACGACGTTAAATCTTCCCTATGAAATTGATAAAACCCTGCACCATATAACTTCTCGGCTGTTTTTCCTAAAGGAATTTTTGCTACCTTCTCACCAGTGCAACCATTTATAAAATCAATGCAGTCTGGGAGGTCCCCTAACTCAGAAATTTTTTCTGCTAAACCATATTCTCTTAAGGCTCTGATACCATTGGCACTAATTTGTATTCCTACTCCACCAGGTGACTTCTGAGGTAATTTCTCAAAAATAGTGACTTCGCACCCTATATTTCTCAACATTATTCCAGCCGAAAGACCGCCAATCCCAGCACCAACAACAGCGATATTAAGCACGGATCAAACGAACTCTAATTCTTTATACACATTATACCTCCATCAATGAGTATCTTTGGTACGGCTATTAAGATCAGATATGTCTAGTCATCTCTATGAACTTTTTCTCTCCTTTCATGGCGTTCTTGAGCCTCCAAACTTAAGGTAGCTATAGGTCTTGCATCGAGCCTCTTCAAGGAAATAGGATCACCAGTTTCTTCACAATAACCGTAAGTTCCTTCATTAATCCTTCTTAGTGCAGAATCTATTTTCGATATTAGTTTTCTCTGTCTATCCCTGGTTCTTAACTCGAGCGCTCTGTCTGTTTCTTCTGATGCTCTATCTGTAACGTCTGGAATATTTCGAGAATCAGACTGCATCTCTTCTATAGTTTCTCTACTTTCTTGAACAATGGACTCTTTCCATGCGATCAACTTGGTCCTGAAGTACTCTACTTGTCTGGAATTCATGAATTCCTCATTAGGCAAAGGCCTATAATATGCATGATTTTTCTGGAACGCTACCATCTCTGACCCCCCACTCTTTGTCTAGACAGTTTCTAAATTGTAAAATATTAACAAAGTGACTTCTAGATGGAATCAAACTAATTGTCACGAAAAATAAAAAATTTCTTAATTTCGGAGTAAAGAATGAAATTTAATGGTACAAATAGCTATATAGCAACTGAAGATTTGAAAGTGGCCGTAAATGCCGCGATAACTCTAGAAAGACCCCTACTGGTCAAAGGAGAGCCTGGAACAGGGAAAACAGAACTAGCCAAACAAATAGCATCAAAATTAAATCTGGAAATTCTCGAGTGGAATATTAAATCAACAACTCGAGCGCACCAAGGTTTGTATGAATATGATGCAGTTAGCAGATTAAGAGATAGTCAGTTAGGCGATGAAAAGGTAAAAGAAATTCGAAATTATATTAAGAAAGGTACCATCTGGTCAGCCTTTGCATCGAAAAATAAAGTTGTTCTGCTGATAGATGAAATTGATAAAGCTGATATAGAATTTCCAAATGATTTATTACATGAATTAGACAAGATGCAATTTCATGTATATGAAACTGGTGAAACCATTAGTGCGAAGCATAGACCCATAGTCATCATTACCTCTAATAATGAAAAAGAATTGCCAGATGCTTTTCTTCGTAGATGCTTTTTCCACTATATAAGATTTCCTGACAAAGAAACACTTTCAGAGATCATTAAAGTCCACTTCCCAGATATAAAGAAAAATCTGTTACAAACAGCATTAGAAAATTTTTTCAATGTCAGAGAGGTACCTGGCCTGAAGAAGAAACCATCAACTTCAGAGATATTGGATTGGATAAAACTACTTTTGGCCGAAGACATTTCTAGCGAAGATCTACGTCAAAATCCAAAAAATATGCTGCCAAAACTCCACGGCGCCCTTCTAAAAAACGAACAAGACGTTCAACTCTTTGAAAAGTTGGCTTTTCTTGCTAGAAATCAATAACCTGATTACAGATATTGCATCTGTGATAATAAAACTTCCTTAAAGAGGATGAAGAGAAAATGGGTATGTTAGCTGTGATGATTTTGGTGGGAGCTAGCTTAGGCTACCTTCTGGCAGAGAGGCGTAAGGGTAATTTTTTGGACAAATTACAATATTCAGCTGTTTTTGCTATTATCTCACTCATAGTCGGAATAATTATACAAATAATAATCATGAAATTTAATTTTTTTTAATATGTTTACGAGGTTTTTTCAGGATTTGAGGAATTATGGTATACCAGTATCGCTACTGGAATTCCTATCATTTTTAACTTGCCTGCAAAAGGGCTTAGCAGAATTTGAAGTTGATAAATTTTATTTCTTGGCCAAGACAAACTTTGTAAAACATGAGAAATACTTAGATATGTTTGATCAGGTATTTAGTAAGAATTTTAACGGCATTGAGGATCTTGATCTTAATCTTTTAGTTTCCGAGATTGATTTACCAAAGCAATGGCTTGAGAAACTAGCAGAGAAGATTTTAAGCAAGGAAGAAATGGAGGAAGTACGTGCCACCGGTAGCTTTGATAAATTAATGGAAACCCTCAAGCAAAGACTTCAAGAACAAAAGGATCGTCATCAAGGGGGCAGTAAATGGATTGGGACAGCCGGTACTTCGCCTTTTGGCGCCTACGGGTATAACCCAGAAGGCATAAGAATTGGACAGGCAAATAGTAGGCATCAAAAAGCTATTAAAGTATGGGATAAGCGCTTATTCAAGAACTTAGATGAGAATAGCGAAATAGGGTCTCGTAGCATGAAAATTGCGCTAAAAAGGTTGAGGAAATGGGCGAGAGATGGGGTCGACGAAGAACTGGATCTCGATGATACGATCTCAACTACGGCACGAACAGGGTTTCTTAACATAAAGACCAGACCAGAGCGACAAAACTCCGTTAAAGTACTCCTATTTTTTGACGTGGGTGGATCAATGGATACGTACATAGCCCAAGTCGAAGAACTGTTTTCCGCTACAAGGTCTGCGTTTAAGCATCTAGAGTACTACTATTTTCATAATTGTTTATATGAAGGGGTGTGGAAGAATAATCTCCGGCGTTGGGAAGAAAAGGATAATACAGTTGATGTCATTAACAAGTATAACAAGGATTACAAATGTATTTTCGTAGGCGATGCCGCTATGAGCCCTTATGAGATTGAAATGATTGGCGGTGCTAATGAACATTATAATCCTGAATCTGGCAGGATATGGCTGGAGCGAGCCAAAATCCAATGGCCAAACCACCTCTGGATAAACCCAACGCCAAAAGAGTATTGGCAGTATACCCAGTCCACTGTAATGATACAGGATATATTTGATAACCGCATGGTACCTCTAACACTACACGGTCTTGAAGATGGCATGAAAATGTTGACCTAAACTATGTTCAAACTAATAACAATATTTATGCCAATACTACTAGGGTTTTTGGGCTATAAATTCACTGCCAAGCGATTAGCAAAAAAGCTTGAAGTAAACTCGTCATCAATGAATGAACCTATTGTTGGTGCACTAGTAAAAAAAGCAGCACACTCATTAGATATAGAAAAAATCACAGTATATATTCTTGAAGATTCGAGCCTTAATGGTATAGCGTCACCGGACGGAAAAGTTTTCATCACAAGAGGTTTCTTGGCAAAGTATTACAGCGGCGTTTTTTCTGCTGAAGAACTTTTTGGAGTAATAGCGCATGAACTAGGCCATCTTGCTCTTGGTCATACAAAAAAAAGAATGGTTGCTTATACTATCCAAAACACACTCCAGATGGGTTTAGGTTTTGCCTTATCAAGAGTCATACCTTTTGTTGGAAATTATATTTCTGCAATGCTCTTAAGAGTAGTGACTGCAAAGCTTTCCAGAATAGATGAATATGCCGCGGATGAGTATGCTACAGCTATCATGTTAAGGATAGGCTTAGGAGTTACTCCATTAGTAGATCTTTTTTACAAATTAGAAACACTAAATGATGATAAAAATCAAGCTCTTACTTGGTTACAAAGCCATCCAACTCCCCAAGACCGGATATCAGCAATAAAAAAACTTGAAGACCGTTGGACAAAAGATCCTGATTCATAGGTGAGAAAATAATATGCTACTGGAAACTCAAAACTATATGAATATAAAAATCAATCTGGAGAAAGACATTCCCAGTTTAGAAAAATTTTGTTAGCGAGCCATCAGATGCTGCATTGCATAGCCAGTCATAAAAAAAGTCCGAATAGGATCTACCACAAATGATATACACCGAATTATCACTAGCCATCCAAAATGCCACACTTACTTGACCCAATCGAGTTCTTCGGAACGCCTTTTCAGTAAATGCACTTTTCCTTAAATCAACGGGAGAGCCTTTTGCCAAAAGTTCTCGCCACAAAATTCCCTCAACCATGAAAAGATTCCTGGCACCAGAGACATCCAAAATCAACGAATGTATACCCTTTAACGAAGAATCAAGACCTTTCTTTATTTTTTTATGAAATACTTCAGAGTAAGTAAATATGAGTAATTCGTCTGGAGACATCCAGGCTAAAGACAAATTCTTGCTACTGTTAACTATTAATGGCTGGGGTATCTTTAAACCACAAGTTTTTGCTATGGCAGTCTGGAATTGTTGTTTAGAAAGATCACCTCTCACTGTCAACATCCCAACTCCTCCTAACTCCTTTATCAAAATATCCTTGCTATTGTATTTTCTAACTTCAATCATTTTGCCGGCTACCCTCGACATCATAAAATTTTGGTTCAGTAACAGTAGCCTTCAGATTTTTTTCGGAGTCCACTGGTATTTCAATGGTTTGTCCTTGTAGATTTTTGCCATTCTTGAGAAGAGCCATTGCAATAGGTTTATTCAGTGTTGGTGAAAAATACGTTGAAGTAACATGACCTATAACATCGTTGCCGGCTTGACCTTCGCCTCCTAAGATAGCATAGGCGCCATCTGGTATCTTTTCAGAGCTGTTCTTTAAAGATAATCCAACTAATGTTTTGCGATTTGGACATACGGGTGAAAGTGAGTTGGATAAACTATTGAGCAAAGTTGGAGGCTTTAACCACAACATTCAAGCTTTGAAAATTGTTACAAAATTAGAGAAAAATTATGCCGAACATCCGGGATTAAATCTCACTTTTGAAACTTTGGAAGGCATGATTACCCATAATGGTCCGTTAAGAAAGATGAATCCTTTCGTTAACGATCTCTTTAAAGGGAGAAATAGAGTGAAATCAAATGTTTTGTCTTCTTCAGCATCTTTAGAATCTCAAATAGCAGCAATATCAGATGATATTGCATATAATTGTCATGACTTAGGTGATGGGCTTCGGGCAGGATTTTTTACCTTGGAGGATATATCTGATCTTCCAATTATTAGTGAGGCTTGTCTGGAGGTAGAAAAGAAATATAATAAAGCGCGATATAAAACTAAATGTCATGAAGTAATTAGGAGAGTTGTCGATGCGTTAGTTTCTGATTTATTGGAGGAAAGTAAAGTTAGATTAAATCCACTAGAAGGTAGAAATAATAGGTACATAAGAACCCACAGTTTTCCATTGATTTCTTTTTCCAAACATAGAGAGAAGGAACTTGTCAAAATAATTAACTTTTTATTTGATAACATGTACAGGCATTACCAGGTTTGTGTTATGCGAGAAAAATGTGCTTCAGTTGTTTCTGATCTCTTTAACCTCTATAGCAAAAAACCTAGCCTATTACCGAAGGACTGGGAAGATTTAGCCACCGCAACTCGTCGCCAGGTTTCACCAAGATTTATTGGTGATTATATTGCTGGAATGACTGACCGATATGCGCTAAATGAACATAAACGGTACTTTGGATGAGTAAGATATTCAGAACGTAATATGCTGTAAGGATTTTTGATTTGGATGCCTTAGCTATCTTGAGAGACAAAATAATGGCTGTCTTGGGAACTTTAGAGCGCCAGGGGATAATTTCTTCGGGGCTTGATAGGAGTTCTATAGCCATCGAAACCCCAAAAGATGGTGCTTTTGGAGACTTATCAAGTAATGTAGCGATGGTCCTGTCAAAGCAAGCCAAGCGGAACCCAAGAGAATTGGCTAAATACTTTGTTGATCAATTTGCTAACGACAGTTCAATTGAGACTGTTGAGGTGGCTGGGCCAGGGTTTCTCAATTTTAAATTAAAAAACGATTTCTGGAATAAAGTAGTAGTTTCGATATTAGATGAAGGAATTTCATTTGGAGTTAAACAAGTAGGTAATAACAAGTCTGTAAACGTAGAATTTGTCTCTGCAAATCCTACTGGGCCACTGCATGTAGGCCACACAAGGGGAGCGGTTTTTGGAGATGTTCTTGCTAATCTGCTTGAGGTTGCAGGTTATAATGTTACGAGAGAGTACTATGTCAATGATGCAGGGTCACAAATTGATTCTCTGGCCCGCTCCGCTTTTCTGAGGTATCAGGAATCTCTGGGTATTTTTATAGGGGATGAGCAAAATGAATATCCAGGAGACTATCTTAAAAAAATTGGGGATTCACTAAAGGAAGAATATGGTGACTTATTGATTTCTGAAGATGAGTCCTTCAGATTGAAAAAAATTAAACATTTTACCGTAGCAAAAATGCTAGATTCAATAAAGAAAGACCTCTCCGATTTGGGGATAGTAATGGACAGCTTTGTTTCTGAAAGTGATCTTTATGCTGAAGGAAAAGTTGAAGAATCTATAAATCACCTTAGAGATTTGGGACTTATATATAAAGGAGTATTGGCTAAGCCAAAGGGGGGAAGCAACCAAGACTGGTTGGAAAGAGAGCAAGAATTGTTCAAATCGACCCTATTTGGGGATGATACTGATAGACCCATAAAGAAGGTGGATGGCAGTTGGACCTACTTTGCTCCTGACATCGCTTACCATTATGATAAGTTGTGCAGAGAATATGATGAAATTATTGATATATTTGGTGCGGACCATAGTGGTTATACTTCTCGAATGAAAGCTGTAGTTAGGGCGCTTTCAAAAGGTGAGAAGGATCTGACTGTCAGGCTCTGTCAACTCGTGAAGCTTTATAAAAATGGTAAGCCTGTTAAGATGTCCAAGAGGGCTGGTTCTTATGTAACCTTGAGAGATCTATTGGATGAAGTCGGAAAGGATGCAATAAGGTTTTTACTGCTCATGAGAAAGAACGATGCTCCCTTAGAATTTGATTTTAACAAAGCTATTGAACAAACAAGAGAAAACCCAGTTTTTTATGTGCAGTACGCTAATGCTCGTATTTGCTCGATAATTAAGCGGGCTAAAGAAGAAAATATTGATGTATCTGATAGTCTTTTGTCAAAAGCAGACCTGTCTCTTTTAGGTAATGAAAATGAACTCCAGACAATAAGAAAGCTTGCTGAATGGCCAACCATATTGACTAAGGCTACCACTAGGTGTGAACCACATCGCATCGCATTTTATTTGTTTGAAACTGCTCAATTATTCCATAGTCTTCAGAGCCTCGGTAAAATAAACCATGATTTAAAATTTCTGCGAAATGATGATTTGAAACTTACTGTGGCGAGGCTAGCGATGGTGAGATCTATTCAGTTAGTTATCCAATCGGGTTTAAAGATATTTGGGATAAAACCGATGGATGAGATGTTGTAAATTAGCACAAAATGTATTACAAAGTGGTTCTAACACAAAATAGAGCAGATTTAATTTCAGGGAACAACCCTTGGTACATCAACAATTAGAGGCAAAACCGTATACAGGTTTTAACCGAGCGGTAAGATTTTGTGGATTTCTTCTCTCCGCAGGAATTATTTACCTGATGGTCATCTGGACGCTAGAGCTGAGTCAGGTGGAAGTTGATGATTTACCCGTGATCCGTGCACTAGAACCCGATTTTAAAAAGAAACCACCTGAAGTAAGTCAAAAAATTATTAATAATTCTAATTTATCTATCAATACCTTGCGAGGGAATGAGAGTTCGGCTGAAGATGATACAGAAATTGTTCTTGCTCCTTTTGAAGAAACCCTAACTGCCGAAGAAAAATCAGTAACATTGTCAATGCAAGAAGCTCTTGTTAATTCAATAACTGAAGCTCTTACTCGTCTGGAAGAAAACGACATTATTTCTCAGGATCGTATTTATCAAGTATACTTAGGATCCTTTGAGAGTCATGGTGCTGCATTAGAGAAGTTACGGACCATTTCAACGATAAGGGAACTTTCGATATCAGAAAGCTTCAATATAGCTTCAGGAAAGTTGGGGACCAAAAATTTCTATAGATTAGAAACAATAGAAATGTATACATATGAACAAGCAAAGCAAATTTGTAATGTATTTATTTCCCAAGACTTAGATTGCAAGATAATTAGTGGATAATGATGAACAAGCACGCTCCATTTAGATTACATGTTCTCGATAATGATGCCTTAATTCTAGATATTCAGGGGTTTGAGGGCCCCCTTGAATTATTGTTATCTTTAGCACAAGATCAAAAAGTGGATTTAAGGGAGATCTCTATCTCCGAGCTAGTTGAGCAGTACTTAGATTTTATCAAAAAGGCTTCTGGGTTGAAAATAGAGTTGGCAGCAGAATATTTAATGATGGCTGCCTGGCTTACTTATTTAAAGAGTAAATTACTGTTGCCGGTGGAGGATTCTGAAGAGAAGATCACTGGTGCAGAAATGGAGCAGTACCTTGCTTTTCAGTTGAAAAGATTAGCTGAGATGAAAAATTGTGCTGAGGAATTATTCTTAAGACCCCAGCTTGGTACTGATTTCTTCTCTAGGGGACAGGGTGAAAAAACCGAAAGAATAGTTCATCGAACGGTGAATGCAACTCTGCTAGATTTATTACGTGCTTATGCTTCTATAAATAGCAAGAAAGCATTTACACCTTTACAATTTGTAAGGAATTCGATCCTAACTATTGATGATGCTCTTAAGTCTATTGTTAAATTTTTTTCGACAAACGGTGGTTGGGTTACACTTGATGATATTGTTCCCAAGCAATGGCGACGCAATCCGAATCATTTAAGATCGGCAATGGCTACTACTTTTGCAGCCTCGTTAGAGTTAGTAAAATCTGGTGATTTGAGTATAAAGCAGGCTACTCCTTTTAAACTCATGGAGATGAAAAGTACTGACAGTGAGGACAAGGAATGAATTTTTTTCATCAAAAAAAAAGCAGAAAACCAGCCAATGATGAAGCATTGGCTTTGAACCTTAAAAAATCACAAGAACCAGTTGACGAGGTAAAGATATTGGAGGCAGTGCTATTTGCAGCAAGGGATCCAATTACGATTAGTGATTTAAGAAGGTTGTGCCCAACTGTTTGTGATTTGAAAGGCTCTTTAGAAAGATTAGATCAATTATATAGAGACCGTGGTGTAAATCTTGTAAAAATTAAAAACTCATATGCATTTAGGACCTCTCCCCAGTATAGTTATTTGATGACAGAATATGTTCAAAAAAAGGCAAAGTTATCCAAAGCTGCGAGAGAAACTTTGGCAATTATTGCGTATAATCAACCTATAACTAGATCCGAGATAGAGTCGATCAGAGGAGTAAGTTTGTATAAGGGGCTTATAGATTCCCTACTTGATACGGGATGGATAAGTCTCGGCAGTAGACGAGATGCGCCGGGGAGACCCGTAACATTCATAACTACTGATGCTTTTTTGGATTATTTTGGATTACAAACTGTTAAGGACATGCCAAATTTTCAGGAATTAAATGAGGCCGGATTGGTTGGCAAGAGGCCTGATAATATTTCTAATTTTGAGTAATATTACCTTATGCGTTCCGAAAAAAGGCTCGTCTTAATTTTTGAAATGCTTGGATAACTTAAGGCCTTGTCCTTGATAGTTTGATTTTAAATCTTTACCGTAAAGTAAATCAGGTACTTCAAGCATTTTTTCGAATATTAATTGACCTACTGTTTGACCATGCTCTAGTACAAAGGGTGTTTCATGGCATCTTACTTCCAAGACTGCTCGTGAATTTTGTTTGCCACTTGAACTATAACCAAATCCGGGGTCAAAGAACCCAGCATAATGAACCCTGAACTCACCAATTATAGAAAGATAAGGCGCCATTTCGGCTGCTAATTGCGGAGGGACACTAACGTATTCCTGGCTACTCAGGATATAAAAAGCTCCCGGATCTAAAACTATTTTATTGAATTTTGTTGTTACCGGTTCCCAGAAATCTTCTTTTTCGTAAAAATTGGTTTTCTCTAGATCAATTAAGTCAGTGTGGGGTTTAGCTCGATAACCCACAACATTGCTGTACCGATTTTTTAGATTTATGGAAAAAGTTTGAGCTGGGGTTAGATTATTTATTGTCCTCTCTTCAATTTTTTTAACTTTTTGTGCCTCCTCACGGTCTTGTGCTTTAAAATTATCTCGAGTTTTAAACCTTATTTGATTTAACGCTATACCTCTTTTCGCCAATACAGAAAATGAGTTTGGAGCAATTTCAGCATATAAAGGACCAGAATAACCAGCATTCACCCTATCGAATTCAGTCCCATAGTCAGTTATCAGGCGGGTAAATAAGTCTAATCTTCCGGTTGAGCTTTTTGCGTTTGCCAGGGCCTCAACATGCTTTGGCAACTTCAAGTTTTCTTGGAGTTGAACCAAGTAAACTGAGCCTTTTTCTAGTATATATCCTTGACTTAAGTCGATTTCTTGCATGGCTAGTTGATCAATCCAGGCACCAACTTTTTGGATTTTTCCTGGCAAGAAAGATGCACGCATACGCCATGCTTTAGAGCTAAGGCGTAGGTCTATACTAGAAGGCTGTATTTGATTCTGTTTCAAAGGTGTTTCAAAGGTAATGGCTTCATCTAGTATTAGTTTTCGAATTTCTTGAGAAGGAAGTACGGATCGAGTCACCTTGGCTATTTTTTTTAGCATCAGTCTGGCTATCCTTTTATCTTGTAAGATGGTCGGGCTAGCGAGATTTGAACTCACGACCTCTCGTCCCCCAGACGAACGCGCTACCAGACTGCGCTATAGCCCGTTTAAACATACCTATTATTTTGGGTGAATGCGATGTGATGTAGTTATTCTTTCAGCTATCCTAGATCGTAATATAAATAGTTCCGTCTTTATTTCACTTAAACGTTTCATGTCAAGGCTATTGCCCTCATTGAGGGAAACATCACCCAAATTCAATGTTTTATTGAAGCCATTTTGATCACTTATGTTTTCATTAAGGCCGCTTTTTTCTTTTTGACCTATATCTATTAGATATTTTATGCCTTTCTCTCTTATAAGCCGTTTAACACCAATAATGGTCATGCCATTTCCATGAAGAAGTTTCTTTATACCAAACAGTGCTAGTATATCATTTGGTCGATAAAATCTTCTGCCTCCTGCTCTCTTTATGGGTTTAATTTGAGGGAACTTACTCTCCCAAAATCTTAGCACATGTGACGGCAGTGAGAGCATTTCTCCTGCTTCAGAGATCGTTCTAAAAGCATCTGGTGATTTCTCGATGTTCAATCAAATAACCAAGAAATTAATTTCCTTGGTTCCCTTTATTAATTTTTTCTCTCATTTTTTGAGACGGTTTGAAAGTTACTACCCTTCTAGCAATTATTTTCGCCTCTATCCCAGTTTTTGGATTGCGACCAATCCGTTCCTTTTTTTCTCTGCAAGAAAATGTTCCAAAAGATGAAATCTTTACATTATCTCCATCGACTAATGCTTCCGTGATATAGGTCAGAACATCATCAACCAATTGCATAGA
>CACKFK010000026.1 GCA_902599445.1 uncultured Alphaproteobacteria bacterium | reverse complement strand
CCAGTAATCGTGAATCCTTCTGTTTGTCCTGCAAGATTTATTGTTCCACCACTTGCATTAGCTTTGATTATTTCAATATTGACCAATGACGCATTATTGGAAAAAGTTGATGCTCCAGTAGATAGTTCCAAGGTATCATCATTAGCCCCACCATCATACGTATCAGAGGTTGCATCCGAAGCTGCATTAATCACAAATGTATCTTTTCCAACTCCACCGTAAAAGGTATCTGCCGCAGTACCACCAGTTATTTTGTATCCGCCTGATGCTGCCAACCTCATGTCAATAGTAACACCGGAATTATCAGCGGTCAGATTTGCTGTTCCAGCATTGCTTGTAGCATTAGTTGCAACAAATGCAGATATATTGTTGGCATTTATGATTGCTGAAGAACTAACAACAAAACTATCTCCAGTTGAAAGATCAGTGACAACATCGGTACCAGAAATTATGTGAAAAATGTCACCAGATCCCGCACCTGTTATTATATCATCCCCGGCTCCACCCTTAATATTGTCAATACCTGCCCCACCTACAATGGTGAATCCCTCAGCTTGAGCAGATAGATCCAACGAGGAATCTGCAGCATTCATGGTTACTTCTTCAACTTGAGTGAGTTTACTATCATCACCTAAAGTGTGTGAGCCCGCAGACAAAATGAGTTTATCTGTACCGGCTCCGCCTACTATCGTATCATTGTTTGCTTCTGCCGTTGTCGCCACAGTAAACGTATCATTACCTGCCCCACCTGTTAAAGTGTCGACCCCAGCACCGCCAATCAAATTAAAATTACCTGTAGCAACCGAAAGGTTAATTATCCCTCCTTCTTTTACTGCTGTTAAATTGGCATTACTTGAATTTCCAGAGTTTGACGAACTAACCGTCGACACAAATTCAGTAATATCAGCAGCATTTAGCGTGGCTCCAGCAGCAATAATTATGATGTCAGTAGTTTGCAAATCGGAGACAGTGTCTGTGCCACCAACAACATTAAATGTATCGGCGCCTTTTCCTCCGGTGAGTTGATCATTTCCGGCACCACCCTTTAACGTATCATTACCGTCTCCACCAAGTATGGTTAAATTCTCTTGCTGCCCTGAAAAATCAATTATCGACCCAGATGAATGAGCTTTTATTGTTTCAATATCAGTTAAATTTCCGTCTGTTGTTATAGTATGAGAACCTGCCGAGAGTTGAAGAATGTCACTACCAGCACCTCCAGCAATAATATCGTTGTTTGACTCACCCGCATTATTGACTGTTATAGTATCGTCCCCTGATCCTCCTCTCAGAGTATCAGTCCCCGCGCCACCAAAGATCGAGTAAGCACCTGAAAGAGAATTTGTGACATCAATCGTAGCATTTCCGCCAGAAGCAAAAAGGTTAACTGTTCCTAAATTTTCTGTTTGGTTTGTAGCGACGAATGCATAGATATTAGTTGCATCAACTTTAGCCCCTGCACTGACTTTTAAGATGTCAGTCGTCGTCAGATCAGAAATCGTGTCATTACCTGCATCTATGTTGAATGTATCCGCCCCGGATCCACCTGACAATTCATCGTTATCCTCTCCACCAGTTAGGGAATCGTCGCCGTCACCGCCATAAAGAACATCGTAAGCTCCGTCGGAAGTAATGATATCATTACCCTTGCCTCCGCGTAATATATCAATGCCTGCCCCACCTGTTATGGTAAAGTTTTCTGTTTGTGCACTTAAATTGACACTAGAGCCATTTACAGCGTCACTTAAAATAGTTTCAATATTTGCAAAGTTCGTGTCTGACAAAAATACATGGGATCCTGAAGATAATTGCAAAGTGTCATTACCAGCACCTGCATCCAAAATATCAGAATTGCCTTGACTAGAACCGGCAATCGTAAAGGTATCTGCATTATCTGATCCAGTTAATGTATCAGCCCCGGAACCGCCAATTAGATTAAAACCAGAAGCCCCACTGGCAGCACTCATATTTACGCTAAGGCCCCCATTACCAACGGTAAGATTAGCTGTTCCATCATTTTTTGTTGTTGCAGTAGCAGTAAAATCTGCTGTAATTGAAGCATTGACAGTCGCACCAGTGCTGACCACGAGAATGTCATCTGCCGACATGTCTGTAATGGTGTCAGTACCAAGATCTATATTGAAGGTATCGGCTCCAGCACCCCCAGTTAATTGATCATCATCAGCCCCACCCGTAATCGTATCCGCACTCGCACCACCAGTTATAATATCCTTACCTCCACCGCCAGTAATGATATTTGCCAAAAGGCCACCTTTAATGGTATCGATACCAGCCCCACCGGTAATGGTGAATCCCTCAGTTTGAGCACTTAGATCAACGTTAGATCCTGCAGTTGCATGACTTAAGATTGTTTCAATATTGGTAAAATTGGCATCCGATGAGAATACATGCGATCCAGACGATAATTGTAAGCTATCAGCACCACCACCACCATCAAAAACATCTAAATTACCTTCTCCAGCGGCTGCAATTGTAAAAATATCTGCATTCCCCGCACTCTTCAGAGTATCGTTGCCTGAACCACCAGTAAGGTTAAATCCAGAGCCACCTCCAGATAGGCTTACATCAATCGTAATGCCCCCTGACCCAGCAGTAAAATTAGCTGTCCCATCATTTGTCGTTGCCCCAGTGGCAACAAAATCAGCAGCAAAACTAGCATTAACAGTAGCACCAGCACTCACAATGAGTATGTCTTCGGTAACTAAGTCTGTAATGGTGTCAGTACCAAGATCTATATTGAAGGTATCGGCTCCAGCACCCCCAGTTAATTGATCATCATCAGCCCCACCCGTAATCGTATCCGCACTCGCACCACCAGTTATAATATCCTTACCTCCACCGCCAGTGATGATATCAATTCCTGCCCCGCCTGTTATGGTAAACCCTTCAGTCTGAGCACTTAAGTTAATATTTGATCCAGAGTTGTGAACTTCTATAACTTCTACACTAGTCAGCTTTGAATCTGAGGAAAAAGTATGTGAGCCCGCCGACAACTGAATCGTGTCTGTACCAGTAGAGCCTTCAATAGTATCAGAATCAGCTTCGCCTGCAGCCAAAATACTAAATAAATCATCCCCACTGCCACCTTTAAATACATCCGTACCAGCTCCACCAATAAAGTTATATCCACCTGTGGAAGATAAGCTCATGTCGATAGTACTGCCTGAGGAATCAGATGTGAGTCTAGCTGTTCCCAAATTACTCGAATCTGAGTTTGCTGTATAAGAAACAATTGGTTGGGTAGTCACTTCACTATTTGATGTTACAATTATTGTGTCTCCAGTAGACAAATCCAATATCTCGACCGAGCCAGCTAAGATTATAAATGTATCGTTCCCTCCACCACCAGTTACAGTTTTTGTTTGCGTTCCTAAGGAAAGGCGATCATCACCATCAGTGCCCACCATATTTTCATAGTCATTGGAGGAAGAAGCTCCGCCTCCGCCTCCGCCTCCGCCTCCGCCTCCGCCTCCGCCTCCTGACGAAGATGAGGCTATGGACACTGTAGTAATATCAACTGCTGAGTCCACATTGCTCTCTTGTTGGAAATCAACTGAACTATTTCCTGAACCTGCGAGTTCGTTTTGGGCGGCTGTAAGAACTTGTGAGGAGAGTTGACTATCTAAACTAAATATAGCCTTAGATTGATTATCCGTTAGGTTTTGCGCTGTATCTATCTTATCGTTAACATTTTCAGCCGCTAAAATACTTTTTTCTAAAACCACTTCAAATGATGCCTGTGAATCGACCTCAGAAGATAACTGTGTCTTCGCATTTTCTTTTATCTCAGTCAAAACCACTGTATCAGAGAGACTCAGTGAATCACTAGCATTGCCATCATTTATTTCTTTAACAACAGAGGTGGTAACTGCAGAAAGAGCACTGTCATAGGCAGTATCCTTGTCTGCTCCTGTCCCCTCTGCCGCAGATGATATTGACGTCACCGTAGCAATAATTTGAGATGCCACTTTTTCAGCGGTCAAAGCCAAGTTTTCATCCACACCTTCTGCAAAAGGATTAAAATTTAATAAGTCGACACCAGACAAGCCAAGGGCACTAGCCACATCAGATACACTTGCTGAAGGCGCTGTTTCTAGCACTTCAGTCAATATTGTCGTGGCAGGGGTAATCACCGTAGATCCAGCAGGAGCCTTCAACTTAACGCCAGACACAGATTCACCCGTAAACGTATCAATTGTCTGAGAGTCAGAAATAGACACATAGTTCGCATTGGGTTGAGTAGAGTTTAGACTGAAACTTCCATCTGCCGCAGTTCTAGTGGATGGTTCTCCAGCACTAAGAAGTCCATCATTGTTGTAGTCAGCAAACACTAATGCATTTTGTAAAGGACCTTTAATTACGGTACCTGTTATTGAATTATCAACCGTAGGCTGTCCACTAGAGGCAGAACCACCACCACCACCACCACCACCACAGCTAGCAAGTGCAAGCAAGGCACTAGATAGAACAAATGACTCCCTGAAACGACGTGATCGAGCTATCGCTAACGAATTGAGACTAGTTGAAGTTTTTAACCTACTTGAAATTTGCATTTAAACTCGTACCATTATTCAAAACCAAAAATCTTTTATGACCGTTCAGACAACATGGATGCATGACAGCATTTGCAGTCCGTAAAAATAACGACCACAGAGCTACTTGCTTCTGTTTATTCAATATAGAAAATACTGAATAAAATATGGGTCTACTGCAGAATACTACGAAACATGTCATCTAAAGACCTAGGAGCTAGTAATTACTTTTCACGAAAAGGTTAACGACATATCAAAAGAAATTTTTAGTTACAGACGTTTACACTCTATTATAAAGTTTAGTTTCTAAATTTTCAAAATGAGTGTAGGCTACAAATAAGTTGTTCAAAACCCTCTATGGTATAGTTCAGAACCGTAATTTTGCAGAAGAACAAAATCTCATGTAATTTAAATCTTCAAGCTTTAGTAAATCCAATCTGAAAACAAGATTGTTATTATTTCAGCCAAAATTCTATTTTAATATGATTCTGCTAAGGTGCAAATTTATGGTTTCCTTCCGATGGCTTGGCAAAAATCTATCCATTCTCTCTTACTCATTCCACAATTTTCTTGATCTACATCCTCGCCATTTATAATTCTCTTTAGTGATGACATGGCAGAGTTAGAAAATTGCTGATTGTACAATTGATATTCTTCAAAAGCCTCATAGGCTAGAGGTACCCAGGATTTTGTGATTTCACAAATTTTCTCTGCATAAACTCTTATTTCGAATTGGGCATGCTTATCATTCCTCAACCTTAAGAAGTTGAAAAGGTTATGTAGATCAGTTTTCCAATACCACTGAGTATATATGTTCATAGGTAAATTCATCCTGGCCAGTTCCCTAGCAAGACCCTTCTTCCCTTCTTGAGACAACATATCTTCGTAGTTTTCATAGCACCTAAGGCTATCCCTTTTTAAGGTTGAAATAATGTTTTCTGCTTCTACCTTACCAAGCGTATCCCCTCGGCCTTGATTATTACTACTTGACTGTGATGCCAAATTTTTTGGTTCTGGAATATAAAATTCCTTATCTAAAATTGAATATCTGGCCGAATATTCATTTACATTAGCAGTTCGGTGCCTAATCCACTGCCTTGCAACAAATACTGGAAGTTTTATATGAAGCTTTACTTCACACATTTCAAATGGAGTCGAGTGCCAATGTCGCATCAAATAATGAATAAGGGCTTTGTCGTCCCGCGATTTTTTTGTACCCTCACCATATGACACTCTTGCTGCTTGAACAATAGATGAGTCATTTCCCATGTAATCGATCACTCTTACAAAGCCATGATCAAGAACTTCATGGGCTAAAAAGAGATTCTCCTCCATGCCAAACGAAGTAGCACGCTTAGTTTTTGTACTTATACTTCTCTGCTTTTTTATTTCTTCTTTCTGTTGCTCTGTTAAACTCATGGCTAATTCCAATTTAGAGGGATTCGTTTCATTTCAATAAATAGATTTATAGACTGAGGAAGACACAATATGAAGATTAAATATCTGCATACCATGGTGAGAATTACCGATATAGAATTATCAAAAAAATTTTACTGTGATTTACTGGGTTTAAGAGAAGTCCGTAGGCATGAAAATGAAAAAGGTCAGTTTACACTCGTATTTTTGGCTGCCCCAGACCAAGAAGACATCGCAATTGAACTGACCTATAATTGGAACTCAAATGAGTCCTATAACTCAGGTAGAAATTTTGGACATTTAGCCTTTGAAGTGGCTAATATCTATGAGGCATGCAAAAAACTTCAGGATGCAGGAGTTGTAATCAATAGGCCACCTAGAGAAGGGCGCATGGCATTTGTAAAATCACCAGATAATATTTCTATAGAGTTATTACAGCAAGGCGAATCCTTAGAAGTAGAAGAGCCTTGGAAATCGATGAAAAACCAGGGATCTTGGTAACTATTGAATAAATGGACAAATATGGTATGATTGTTTGTTCATTTATTGAACTATGGTGATAAACGCGCATGTAATAAGCGGATCGGACCCGGGGGCGGTACCCGGCGGCTCCACCAAAAATTGAGGGGCCGAAATAGGATCGACGGACGTCTAAAGATGATTGCTTTCACTCGGCGGGATTGCCACCGTTATCGGCGCAAAAATATAATTGCAAATGACAATTATGCTCCAGTAGCAATTGCTGCATAAGCGGTAATTAACTGGAAATTAAGTCCAATTTTCTAGCAAAGATTGGCGGGGTTCGTAGGCACCTGGCAACAGAAGCCTACACAAAGTTTTGACAAGTGCTATCTTTAGTAAGAAAATCTTTTTAGTTACGCAGAAAATGTGTTAATTAACCCGTCAGTGACATTTAGGGACTATTATGACCTTTAGAATCGATTATGAGCAACGTATCCAAAACTCCTTGAGACAGTCTTTACGTGAAATCTTGCATGATGTTTCTAAAAAAGGCTTACCGGGGAACCATCATTTTTATATTTCCTTCAAATCCCAATTTCCTGGTGTGGAAATGTCAGACTGGCTAGTGAAAAAGTATCCAGATGAAATGACAATTGTAATTCAAAATTGGTTTGAAGAATTAAGGGTTAGCAAAAAAGATTTTTCAATCATACTTAATTTCAATAATTCACCCGAAAGAATGACGATACCATTGCAGTCGATTACAAACTTTTCTGATCCTTCTACAAACTTTTCACTACAATTTGAAATTTCAGGTGATGATAAATTAAAGCCTATTCCAGAAATAAACATCGGAATGAGAAGTGAACCGCAAAATTCTCAGGAGGAAAAAATTGTTGAAGAGAGTACTAAGAAAAAAATACCTCCCCCCCCGCTTAGATCTCAAAAAAAAGAAGGCAATGTCATTGATTTTGATAAATTCAGGAAATCTGATTAGTCTAATTGGGAGTATTATTTAGATACGATGGGAAAATTTAGAATTGAAAATGATAGTATTGGCGAAATAAGAGTACCGACCGATAAATATTGGGGTGCGCAGACACAGAGATCTATAATTAATTTCCCTATAGGCTGGGAAAAACAACCCGTAGCAATAATTAAGGCTCTTGGCATCATTAAAGCGTCAGCTGCGAAAGTTAATGTGAAACAGGGCCGTTTGGAAAAACGTCTAGGAGCGGCGATTATTGAAGCATCATTACAGGTAATTGAAGGCAAACTTAATGATCACTTTCCACTAGTGGTATGGCAAACAGGATCTGGAACACAATCTAACATGAATGCCAACGAAGTCATTGCTAATCGGGGGATTGAAATATTGGGAGGGGAAATCGGTTCGAAATCACCCATTCACCCAAATGATCATGTGAATCTTTCACAAAGTTCTAATGACACCTTTCCTACCGCAATGCATATAGCAGTTGCACAAACAGCCCTAGCGTTTACGATTCCAAAACTTGAAGGTCTCCTAAAAGAACTGCAAGACAAGACGCTATTATTTTCAAATATTATTAAAATTGGTCGAACCCATACACAAGACGCAACTCCTTTAACCCTTGGCCAAGAATTCAGTGGCTACGCCGAACAAATGAAAAAGGGTATTGATAGGATGCGAAGTTCCCTTGAAGAGATTTTCTTTCTAGCGCAGGGTGGGACAGCTGTCGGTACAGGCATAAACACTAAAGCCGGTTTTGCAGACATGGTAGCCAAAGAAATTGCATCAATCAGTAGCTTGCCCTTCCTATCTGCCCCAAACAAATTTGAAGCTCTAGCTACTCATGATGCCCTAGTACATTTTTCAGGAACTTTAAAGACTATGGCAGCGGGTCTTTTTAAGATTGCTAATGACATAAGATTTCTTGCCTCTGGTCCACGTTGTGGTCTGGGGGAATTGAACCTTCCTGAGAATGAACCAGGTAGCTCAATTATGCCTGGGAAAGTGAACCCCACTCAGATCGAAGCTCTGACAATGGTGTGTGCTCAAATAATGGGAAACGATAGTGCAGTAGGTTTTGCAGGAAGCCAAGGCCATTTTGAGTTAAATGTGTTTAAGCCTATGATAGCTTATAATGTTTTGCAATCACTACAACTCTTAGGGGATTCTGCTGATAGCTTCACTAAAAGGTGTCTTAAGGGCCTAACGCCAAATGAGTCCCGCATTTCTGATTTAATGTGGGGTAGTCTAATGTTAGTCACGGCATTAGCCCCTAAAATTGGATATGATAACGCAGCTAAAATTGCTAAGGAAGCGCATAAAAATGGTACAACATTGGAACAAGAGGCCATCAAAACAGGCATGGTAGATAAAGAAACTTTTCTAAAAATTGTAAAACCAGAAACAATGATAATGCCTAGTAAATAAATTTGATTTCATATGGCCTTAGATTCCAACAATTCATTTAAGGGCATCTTTTCATTTTTGTGATATTTTAAAAGTAAATCTAATCTATTTTGGGTGGCATTCTTAATACTTTTTTGCTTGACTGGACCAAAGCCCCTAATGGAATTTGGATTCATTGCCAGATCTATTAAAATACTTCGATTTTTCGAATTAAAATTCTTAAAAATGAAAGTCAAATCCTTTTCATAATCCTTGATTAAGCGTTTCTCAATTCGTCGCTCTTTTGACATGCCAAGTAGATCAAAATTCGAGTCACGAAGTGGCCTTAAAAATGTTAAAATTTTAAAAATAACTAATACCCACTCACCGAAAATATATTTTCGCGGACGCCCATTTTTACTTCTAAGACTTAATATTGGCGGTGCCAAATGAAATCTTAACGCCTTATAATTAGAGAATGTGCTATTTAAAGAATTCTTTAAGTAATCTAAATGAAGCCTGGCTACCTCATATTCATCCTTTCGGTAAAGCAGATTAAAATAACTCTTCGCAACAGCAGAACCAAGTTTTTCATCCAAGTTAAAAGCTACACCAACTTTTTCTTCATATTTCTGTAAGAGTTTTTTCCCTCCATAATCAGTTAACCTTTGCTTTCTAAACTTATACCCGCTTTCATTTAGAAAACTCCCATTGTAATTTAATTCCTCTTGTCTCTTTTCTTCCCCTATCTCAACAGTACCGTTCTGGCAAATATGCCTACCTATATTGAAAGCCCTTATGTTTGCGTCGAAACTGGACGAGTGCTTCTTAAAAGCTACTTCGAGAGAAGATGAATGTAATGGCACCAAACCTGCTTGAAACGCAAAACCTAACAGAACAATATTAGAAAAGATAGAGTCACCTAAGTATGATTTAGCAAATTTGGTAGAATCTATAAACCAAACAAAGTCCTTTTGTGCACGCGATCTAATGGACAACTGCATAGAGTCTGTTTTAAAACTTGTATCAGGGTTTCTTGTGAAATCACCTGTAACTAATTCATTCACATTGCAAACCACTTTTGTTCTCGTATCTTTTGCTAGGATTAATGCCTTCTCAGAGGCTGTCACCAACAGGTCACCACCAATTATGGCATCGGCTTGACCTTCAGCTACTCTTACTGCCGATATGTCTTCCTTATTCCTAGAAATCTTGCAGTGGACGTGAACCTCTCCTCCTTTCTGAGCCAATCCAGCCATCTCCATTATCCCTACGTACTTGTCTTCCTCCTTTGCAGCCAAAGCTAAGAGAGTTCCTATCGTTACGATTCCACTTCCACCAATTCCGGTGATAACCATATTGTAAGGGTTTTCACTGATTTTAACCCCGTCCGGTTGAGGTAGAGTATTAAGGTTTAAATGACCGCTTGGTTCTGTCCTTAAAACCCCGCCTTCCACCGTGACAAAACTAGGACAAAAACCATTGACACAAGAAAAATCTTTATTACAGCTGGATTGATCAATAGACCGTTTTCTACCAAGATTTGTGTTCAAAGGTAAAATTGCCACACAGTTAGATTGTATACCGCAATCCCCACATCCTTCACAGACTTCGGGGTTGATGAATAGTGTTTCTTTAATGTCAGGGTAAAGGCCTTTTTTCCTCCTTCGCCTTTTCTCGGCCGCACAAGTCTGAATATAAACTATGGCTGTCACACCTTCAGTTTTTTCTAACCGTTTTTGAACATCCAGCAATTGATCTCTCGGCTTAATTTCAACTAATTTTCTATAAGAAGCTAAATCGAGACTCTCTTTCGGATCATAAACCCCTACTACCTCCTTAACACCAAAAGCTTGCAATTCTTTAATTATTCTAAGTGGATCTAATTTCCCATCATTTTTCTGCCCACCAGTCATCGCTACAGCATCATTGAACAAGATCTTATAGGTTATGTTCACCTCGGAAGCTACTGCTGCTCGGATAGCCATCAAACCGGAGTGATTATAAGTCCCATCTCCCACGTTCTGAAAGACATGTTTTCGTGTCGAGAAAGCTGCTTCACCTATCCAATTAGCCCCTTCTCCACCCATATGGGTATACCCCACGGTAGATCTATCCATCCATTGAACCATATAATGACACCCTATCCCTGCATAAGCTCTAGAACCTTCAGGAATGATAGTAGAACTGTTATGGGGACACCCTGCACAAAAATATGGTTGACGTGGATCATAATTGGAATTCTTTAAAGACTCATTAAAGTTCATCAATTTTGGGAGTTTTTCATCTATTATTTTGGAATTTTTAAATTTTTTAACCTGCTTAGCTAAAACTTTAGCTATCTGTAGTGGATTTAAAGCAAATGATGATTGAAAGAGCATTTTGCCGCTTTCATCATATTCTCCTATTACCTTGGCGTGATTTGCATCATTAAATAATATACTTTTAACTTGGCCTTCTAATAACTTTCTTTTTTCCTCAATAATTACAATCAAATCGAGAGATTGGGCCCAATTCCTTAAATTGCTTTCCTCTAGAGGCCAAACCACTCCTACTTTGTAACATGTTATGCCTAAACGTTTACATTCTTCTGGCTTTAAGCCCAGCAAATCTAAGGCGCTCAATAAATCCAACCAATTCTTGCCAGCTGATAAAATTCCAATCCTCGCTTTTTTTTGGTAAAAAAACCCTTTGTCAATTCTATTTTCTTTAACAAAACGCTTTACAGCAGGTAATTTCTGGCCATGGAGTCTTTCTTCCTGTTTGAAGGGAGTATCGCCTAATCTTATACCGAAATAGGAACTAGGTTTCTGATCAAAGAAATCGCTGAGTGGGAGTCTCTCAGGTCTTGTATCTACTAATTCTTTAATTTCAACGGTGTCTTTTACACATTTTAAACCAGTCCAAACACCAGCATGCCTACTCATAGCCCAGCCAAGAAGAGAGTAGTCAATGATTTCTTGAACCCCTGATGGAGAAAAGATTGGAATCATCGCATCCACCAAACCATAATCAGACTGATGTAAAGTGGTTGAACTCTCCCCAGTATGATCATCGCCCATGGCCATCACCACCCCACCCATAGAACTTGTTCCTGCTAAGTTAGCATGCCTAAGCGCATCACCAGACCTATCCACGCCTGGGCCTTTACCGTACCACAAACCAAAAATTCCGTCATGTGATCCTTCACTGTGGAGGTTACATTGCTGAGTGCCCCACAAAGCTGTGGCAGCTAAATCTTCATTTAAAGCTTCTTGGAATAAGACTTCGCTTTCATTCAACTCACTCTTGGCTTTTGCGAATTCTTGATCGACTGCTCCTAGTGGAGATCCTCTGTAGCCTGTGACATAACCGGCTGTATTCAATCCTAATTTTATGTCACGTTGCTTCTGAATCAAACAAGCGGATACTAAAGCTTGCGTGCCAGAAAGCAGAACGTTAGCTGAACCAGTTTTAATTGTACTATTTTTCATAAGCCTCTTTGCTGCCAAAAAACATGCTCTAGACTGTAATTTGTGATATTATTTATTTTATTTAAAATGTAACATATAATTGGTTATTACAAAATTAATAAAGTTTCACTAGACTACAATATTTTTGCATGACCTAAAAATAAAAAAGACTGTTTTTATATATTGAGAGTAGACGTATGAGGTTAAGTTATCTTCGCAATATTTGGGAAGATGTTTTGGTATCTTTAATTTTTTTTACCATAATCCCTATCTCCAAATTTCGTAATGCGGAAAGCCCCCCTAACCTAACAAGGGCACAGTGGACATTCCCATTGGTAGGAGCCCTAGTTGGTTTTGTTACTATTCTTGTCGCTAGCATATTCAATTATCTAGGCTTAAATGCCACTACATCCGCCATACTTGGAATCATAGTTGGTATCTGCTTAACAGGATTCCCCCCTGAGCATGGCTTGGCCAATGCCATTGAAAATTTTGGGAAAGTAGCCGAAAAAAAAGAAAAAATTGGAATGATGAAACTTAATAAACTAGGAACTTTCGGAACGTTGGGTTTGGTTATTTTGATTTTATTAAAAGTTTCCTTAATTGCTGACCTATTGGATTCCCCAGGTTGTTTCCTCTCAGTTATAGCTGCTTTTTCACTGGGCAGAACCAGTATTGTCATCCTCCGAAGGATTGCTATGGTGGCATCTGATGAAAGTTGCACAATTTTTATCGATAAAGCTCCATTTAATCATACTTTATTAGCTATATTACTTGGAGCATGTTGGTTAATGCCATTAAGCTTTATATTACCGCTCATTGCTATAGCTGCTATGCTAATATTAATTTTTGGTGTTAGATTATTATCCAATAACCAAATTGGTGGTATAACTAGTAATGTTTTAGGAGCATCTGCTCAAATTATTGAGATTTTCCTTCTAGTTATCCTTAATATTTGGTTACATAATGGGGCATAGTGGATAATTTATCTTAGACGCATACAGCCGAAGTAAAAAACTGTTTAATATTAGCTGAATCTTGGCTCTATTTAACTAAATCAAATACGAATATAACTAAGACAGTAAAGTCTTTAGGGCATTTGACATATAAAACCTTGTGCACCCAGACTTAAATGTCAATAGGAGGACCTACCCCACTATCTGACCTAGTATTTGTTTTTTTCAGCAAATCCCTTAAGTTTTTTTCCATTTTTTTAAAAACATCAATCCATTCACCTCTTATCTTTTGTCTGTATAACTTCATTGTGGGATACCAGGGACTGTCGGTTCTACCCAACATCCAACGCCAGTCTGGAATATATTTAAGTGCAACCCAAGTCTGACAGCCCAAAGCACCGGCCAAATGAGCTACTGCCGTATCAGATGTTATGATTAGATCACAGTTCATCATTACAGCCGCTGTCTCAATAAATGAATCTGGGCCAGAATCAAATTGAGATCCTAATGTAGTTAATAAAAATGATATCTCTTCCAACTGCTCATTACCTTCACCCTTATGAATATTGATAAGCTCTACAGTCGGGATTTTGGATATCCCTTCAAACAATGAAAGAGGAAAGGATCGACCAATATCTAATGGCCGTTTACTTCCTTGCCAGCATATCCCAATTTTAAAGGTATCTTCACTTAATGTTTTCTTCCAAGTCTTGAACATATCTTCCTGCGCATAGAGGTATGGGCTTTTATCAGGAATGGTACTCAAGCTGGTTCCAAATAGATATGGTAGGCTTAATAAAGGGGACTCAAAATCGATCCTCCCATCCGATGGCATTTCAGAAAGAAAATCTGCTTTAGTTTTTAATGTGCCCAAAAGTTGATGTAGCTTAGATTTAACTTTAAAGCTTACCTTAGCGCCTTTCTCCTCCAATAGGGGCAAATATCGGCAAAACTGGATAGTATCACCCAATCCCTGCTCTTCATATACAAGAAAGTGCTTTCCCCTAAGAGATTGTTTTCCATCCCACTTAAAAGGTATCCTAGCAGGCCTAACGGTGATTTCTTCTTTCTTGAGACGATATTCATACAATTCAAAACCATCAATGAGGTCACCTTGAAGGTGGTTTATTAGGGATAGATTCCAATAAATGTCAGCATAATCATGCTTGATCGATAGTGCCTTGTTATAAGCCTCTATAGCCTCTTCTAGCTTTCCAATTTCTCTTAGCGAATTCCCCATATTGTTATAAGCATCAGCATAATCAGGGTTGATAGATAATGCTTTACTATAAGCTCCTATAGACTCCTCTAGCTTTTCTTGGTTTCTAAAAGTGTTACCCATGTTATTATAGCCTTCGGCATATTTGGGATTAATCAATACTGCCTTATTGTAGGCTTCTATGGCTTCTTGCAACTTTCCCATTTCCTGTAAGGTGATGCCCATATTATTGTGCGTTTCAGCATAATCGGGATTGATGCTGAGTGCCTTATTGAAGGCGTCTATAGAATCTTCTAACTTTCCTCTCTCTCTTAGCGAATTACCAAGATTGTTGTATGCTTTAACATAATTGGGATCGATGGAGACTGCTTTATTATAGGCCTCTACGGCTTCTTCCAACTTCCCTTGCGATTTGAGCGCATTCCCCATGTTATAGTATGCTTCAACATAATCAGGTTTTATCTTCACCGCATGCTCATAATTCTCTATCGCCTTTTCTTGATCCCCCTGGTCCTTTAGGACAACACCGATATTATTATATGCCTCATAAAAGTCTGGTTTGATTTCAATAGCCTGTTTAAAGCTTTTTATCGCCTTTTCTTGATCCCCTTGCTCCTTTAGGACAATACCTATATTATTATGAGCCTCACAAAAGTCTGGTTTGATTTTAATTGCCTGTTTAAAGCTTTTTATCGCCTTTTCTTGATCCCCCTGATCCTTGAGCGCAATACCCATATTATTATAGGCCTCATAAAAGCTGGGGTTGATTTTAATTACCTTCTTAAAACTTTTTATGGCCTTTTCTTGATCCCCCTGATCCTTAAAAGCAATACCCATATTGTTATAAACCTCAATATAATCAGGTTTGATCTTAAGTGCCTTTTTAAAGCTGTTCATCCCCTCATTAAATAGCTGGAGACCTACATTAACAGTTCCATTAATATTATGTAATATGGCTGAATTCGGAAACTCGCGGAGTAACTCCTTACTGCCATCCAAAGCCTTCTGGAGTTTTCCATGAGTATAGAGATTAAATAGATTCTGTAATTTATCTTGGGGTGGATCCTGATTTTTTGTACCACTACCCATATCTTGTTGAGCTTTATGCAGTCTTTGTTCTAATTCAGTAAAAGCTTTACCCGTCATTCCTTTCTGCTTAGCTTCCACAAATATTGCTTTTGCATCACCTATCTTCTTTAAATGTATTAAAGCATCAACATAACTTATCCAGAACTGCGCTTTAGTTGATTTAACTGCCAGAGCAGTTTTAAAAAATGCAAGGGAAGCCTTATAATCACCAATACCAAAAGCTAGTGCCCCCATATTGTGGTTGGCATCAGGATGCCCAGGAAAAACCTCTAGGATGGCTGTATATAACTTCTTCGCTTCCTCAATATGGCCGGCCTTATGGAACTCAATCCCTTTCTTTAAAGCTGACTCTACTTTTACCCCCATAACATACTTTTTATCCTAACAAAAAGATTTGGTTATTTTTTTTATGTAAGTAATAAATCAGAATATTTCCTCTGAAAAGAACTTAGTTGCCAGGATGTTAGTGGCAATTAATTGGTCTTGGTCTTAGATTATGCCTTTTAGCAGTTTCAGCTTAACTTTCCCGCCCAAATTAACCTCTTGATTCTGCAAAAAATGGGGGTAAACAACGCAAATTACCCTCTATTATCCATTTATTTATTGGGTTCTAGATATATGGTGGAGGGGATAGGATTCGAACCTATGTAGGGTTGCCCCGACGGAGTTACAGTCCGTTGCATTTGACCGCTCTGCCACCCCTCCTGGTAATCCTCTCGGCAAGGCAGCCATGATGTAGCCTTTGCTTCAGATTTTTTTTGTGATTAACGTTGTAATTTTTTATGCAATTAATTCAAGTATTTTTTTGACTTTTCTCCAAAGGTTAGGATAACTGTTATTACAAATTGTATTCATAAAACACAAAGAAAATGCCTTTAATTGTATTAATCTTTTTTTTATTTTCCCATGGAATGGTACAAGCTGAGACTTGTAAATGGTGGTTTCAAAGATATGGATGGAAACAGTTTACTGTCACAGAGGTAGAAAATTGCCTGAAAAAGGGCTCTCCAGTTGAAGCCGACATAGCAGGAGGGGAAAGTCCTCTTCATATTGCAGCAGAAATGAATAATGACCCAGAAGTACTGCTCCGATTAATACGAGCGGGAGCGAAAATCAATGGGACTACCGATAAAGGCTGGACACCTCTACACAGTGCAGCAAGGTTCAATCCAAATCCAGAAATTCTACTTAAGTTAATTGATGCCGGGGCAGACATGATGGCTAAGACTAATAGTGGCAAGACTTTTATTTTTTGGATGGAAAAGAATTCAGAATTAAAAAAAACGGTTGGTTATTTAAAATTACTCAATTTGTTTGATCTTAATCAATGATCCTTCTTAAAATCTTAATAGGAGAAATAATTAAACAAAATTGATTTTGGCACGTTTAATGAATTAACTTTCTCAGTTTCATAATCATATGCCATCAGAAACTCAGGCCAAGCCAAATTGTGCTTGGCTTTTTTTTGTGGTTTAACCGTTGCAAATAACTGTAAACTATATTTCAGATTTAAACCCACAATCTACTACCATGGCAAAGTCAAAAAATAGTAAACCAAAACAACCCAATTTCAAAAGACCTTATCGTCAAAAATTTGACAAAATTTGGCTTTTTGGATTCCATGCTGTCCAAGCGGCATTAAGCAATAAAAATAGGGAGATCTTTCAACTATTAGCCACAAAGAACTCACTTGATAAGCTTGGTCATCTAACCAGGTTAACGGCTCTACCTATTAAAGTTGTAAAGCCAACAGAATTTCTAAAATACTTAGACGAAAAATCTGTCCACCAAGGACTAGCTCTAGAAGTCAAACCACTTGACTGGGGGTCAATCGATGATCTCTTAAATACACAGAATCCTATTGGACCAATTATCGTCCTCGATAGGGTGAAAGATCCCCAAAATGTA
Source organism: uncultured Alphaproteobacteria bacterium (assembly GCA_902599445.1). Taxonomy (GTDB): domain Bacteria; phylum Pseudomonadota; class Alphaproteobacteria; order Rhodobacterales; family Rhodobacteraceae; genus CACIIZ01. The sequence continues at coordinate 3,956 of CACKFK010000026.1, read as the reverse complement.
GGAGCAATAATTAGATCCGCAGAAGTTCTTGGTGGCCAAGCTGTTTTGGGTTCTACGCATCACTGTGCCAAAGAAACGGGTGGATTAGTAAAAGCTGCTTCCGGTGCATTTGAAAGAGTGCCGTATTTAACTGTACCTAATATCTCTAGACTGATTGAAAATCTAATGGAAAAAGAATATACAATAGTCGGATTAGATCCTTCTGGAGAAACGATATTAGTTGATTTATTGAAAAGTTTGAAAAATCAGCGAATAGCGTTTATTCTTGGCTCGGAGGGATCAGGCCTGAGGTATCTGACAAAAAAAAGATGTGATCATCTAGTGCAAATTAATACGAGGCAGACTTTGAACGTATTAAATGTATCAAACACAGCAGCGATTACTCTATTCGCAGCCAGGGAATTCTTATAATGGGAACAAAGAGCGATACCGAGCTTAAACAGATATTTAAAAATTTAAATACGATTGCGATGATAGGTGTCTCAGCCAGCCCGCTGAGAGCTTCTTTTTTTGTTGCTAGATACTTTGTTCTCAGAGGCATGAAGGTCATTCCTATCAATCCAAATTATCAAGGGAAAAAGCTATGGGGAGAACCTGTGCTAGGAAAACTAAGTGATATAACAGCTGGGACACGCGTTGACATGGTAGATATCTTTCGTCCTTCAAAAGAAGTCCCACAAATAGTTAATGATGTCATCGATAACCTGGTTCCACTGGGTTGCAGAACTTTATGGATGCAAATTGGTATTAAACATAAAAAAGCATCGCTAATTGCTGAGCACCATGGTTTGAATGTCATAATGGATAAGTGCCCAAAAATTGAATATCAAAGGCTTTTTGGTGAGTTACGGGTGGCAGGATTCAATACTGGGATCATTTCTTCAAAAATTGATTTATGAGATAAGAAAATGCTAAAAAGTGACTACAAATTTGATACTTTGCAAGTTCATGCAGGAGCAAGGCCAGATCCATCTACTGGCGCGCGCCAAATTCCAATATACCAAAATACAGCGTATGTCTTTAAAAGTATACTTCATGCAGAAGCCTTATTTGATTTAAAGGAACTCGGCCATATTTACTCTCGTCTTTCAAACCCTACTGTTTCTGTTTTACAGGAAAGATTAGCTACCTTGGAAGGAGGTATCGGTGCTATTTGCTCTTCTTCAGGACATTCTGCACAGATTCTAGCCTTATTTCCGTTGATGCAACCCGGGGATAACCTGATTGCATCCACAAGACTTTATGGTGGAACAGTTCAACAATTTACAAATACTATTAAGAAATTTGGCTGGTCTGCAAACTTTGTTGATGTAGATGATACCGACCAAATATCCAAACTCATTAATTCAAAAACAAAAGCAATTTTTTGCGAAAGCATCTCTAACCCAGGCGGACATGTGACCGACTTACCTAAGATATCTAAAGTAGCGAAGAAACTCTCAATACCTCTTATAGTAGATAATACTGCAGCGACTCCCTATTTATGTAATCCATTTAAATTTGGCGCTGATTTGATTGTTCATTCAACCACGAAGTATATATCTGGCAATGGAACTTCACTCGGAGGGGCAGTCATTGACAGTGGCAGCTTCAATTGGACTAAGAATAATAAATTTCCATCACTATCAGAACCAGAACCTGGTTATCATGGGCTAAAATTCCATGATACTTTTGGGCCTTATGCTTTCATAATATACAGTATCGCGGTTAGCTTAAGAGACTTAGGGATGACTATGGCGCCACAGAATGCATTTCATACACTCCTGGGCCTTGAAACTTTATCGCTAAGAATGAAAAAACATGTGAGCAATGCAAAAAGAGTTGCAGAATGGCTAAATAAACATCCTGAAGTTGAAGAGGTGACCTATGCCGGCTTAAAAAGCTCCAAATATGCCAATAGAGTTAAGAAAATTTATCCAAAAGGAGCGGGAGCTCTTTTTACCGTAGCGCTTAAAGGTGGATACGAGGCATGTATCAAACTAATCAATAATGTGAACCTCTTCAGTCATGTTTCAAACTTAGGGGACACTCGATCACTTATCATCCACCCAGCGTCAACAGTACATAGACAGTTGACACCAGAACAGCAAGTTAAAGCTGGTCTTGCTCCAAATGTATTAAGACTATCTATTGGAATCGAAGATCCAATAGACCTGATAAAGGATTTGAAACAAGCTTTGGAATGAATCTAAACAACCTAATTATGATTAAAGTCTGTATCTTACAAAAAAGAAAACCCTTTAATTTGGAAAAGTAGAAAGATGAAGTACCCAAGTACATTTGTGCTAAACTTATCTCGTCAGAAAATTTCTTTAGCTATAATTTCAGCCAAAAAACCCCAACAGGTTCTAGATAGCTTCGACCCAAATGAACCGGCTGGAAGTCAAAGCTTAAAAAGGCTATTTCTTTTGGCTAAAGCATTGAATAAAAATACGCCAGAGGTCGAAGTTTTTCTCCCAAATGACATGATTCATTATGAAACTTTCATCTCAGAGTCATCCTACACACCACAAGAAATAAGAAAGATAATTGCAGAAAGAAAGCAAGTGCCAACTTGTGATATTCAATTAGCTATCGGCGAAAGTGTAGGTTCCCGGGCTATATCAATTGCATTCGTAGAAACTTCTGTAATTGAGGAATTGTGTCAATTTATAAAACAGGCCGGATTCAAAATAAAATGCTTCCGTGCAGGAAAAGGAATAACTGGATTTAACTCAAATAATAAGCTTTTCCCCGAGTATATTTCTCCGAAAAATAAGAAGATTACTTCGTATTTAACGCCTAAGCCGGCGTTAGTAGCTGTTTTTCTGGTATTGGCTTTTTTCTTGACAATGACTTTAGGAATTAATTTTTATAGCGATGGATATAATCGTAAGTCACCCCCCCCCTATATGGATATAGAGCTAGGATTCACATACTCCATTAATTCTATAGAAGAATTCAAATCCCCTAATAGAATTTTAGGAAATTTCAATTTTCCTAAAGTACTACCACCAAAAAGGATATCTATATCAAATCATAAAACTTTTGAAGCGCTCTATCGGTTTAACCTGATTGATTCACCGCATCCCCCAGAACTCGGAAAACATTCTGAGCCAACCCTTATATCTAAATCTGGCACCTGGTTCAAAGAATACAATCTCAACCCAGCGCATACAAATATCACAGAATTTAATACCCCAGAGATGATAACTGAAGATACGGGGAAAAACTTGACGTTTCATGAAGGAGAATTTGAAGTTGCTGAACTTCTTCATCCAGTTTACGATAGTGAGTTAATTATACCGGACCAGATAAGCTCTAACAGAAAAATTCAAAATTTTCCCAGAGTTACTAGACCAGAGCCTGAGCTTTCTCAAAATCAAACAAACCAAGCTGAAATAAGCCCACTATTAACTGCAGAGGAGGGAGAAGCCAGTCAAACTGCGGTCGAAGACATTAAGAATGTGGAAGAAGAGCCTCAGGAGTTAAGCATAATGGCGATGCAATATGCCGTGAAAATTATGCCTTATAAAAAACCACTTTTAATCGACAGCATAAGAATATTATCTGAACCTACCATCTCTACAGGAGCACTTGTATTCCTAAAAGCTCCACTAGTAAGGCCAGATATTATTATCAAGTCAAAAAAAATCTCTCCTTCTGAGGTAAAAATACAAGCTAAAGCCACACGATCACCTAGCATACCTGAACATGCTTCCGTTGGACACAATTCAACCAAAAGAAACTTTATTGATTTGGATAGAACAAACCTGATTGGTATTGTTGGAAAGAGATCAAACCCTAGAGCACTAGTAAGGCTTGCAAACGGGAAGGTCTTAACCTTAAAGGTAGGAGCAGTATTTGAAGGTTGGCGTGTATTTGCAATTGATCGAGACAAAATACATGTCGAGAACGGGAGCAGGCAGGAAATATTGCGGCTACCAGGTTAGAAAAATATAGCAAATTCTTTTTTC
>CACKFK010000025.1 GCA_902599445.1 uncultured Alphaproteobacteria bacterium | reverse complement strand
GAGCCTTAATTATGGGTTTGGCAGGAGCTTTCCTGGGACAGCACCTAAGGTTGATAGAACCTACCCAAACATTTGACCCTAGTAAAATGACATTTTTGGTTTGGGTAATGTTGATTGCTGGGGGGTCTGGAAACAATAAAGGGGCAATCCTTGGGGCTTTTCTGATTTGGTTTGTTTGGTCTACTAGTGAATTATTTACTAATGGAATGATCGAAATACTTGCAAGTATCTTCGATAGCGTTGATATTAGTATTTTAAAGAATCGCGCAGGATTTATTAGAATGCTTTTCATTGGTCTTTTATTACAGTTTATCCTGCAGCGCTATCCTAAAGGAATATTACCAGAAAAAAGACCCGCTATTTCTGGTAAAATAGGAAAGTTGGCGGGTTAAGGGAGATATCTTATGATAAAAAAACTAATAATCTCTGCACTAGTCTTTTTTGGATTTAGTGCATTAACTAATGCTGATGTAAAGATTGGCAACCCAATGGCACGCACAGGGCCCATCCCTGAGCTTGTAAAACCAATGTCTGCAGCTGTTGATCTTGCAGTTGAACATGTGAATGATCAAGGTGGTTTGTTCGCTGATGGTCAGAAATATATAGCAGTGAAGGTAGATAGTGCTTGTGATCCTGTAGCGGCAGTTGACGCTGTGACTAAACTGGTCAATGTAGAAGTGGTAACTGGAATAGTGGGACCAGTATGTTCTGGTGCTACTATAGCTCAAGCAGAATCTGTGTCCATTCCAGCAGGTGTTGTAACTCTTTCCGTTTCTGCATCTTCTCCTGCAATAAGTGAAATGGAGAATAATACTGATCTTGTTTTTAGAACAGCAGCTTCAGACGCTTATCAAGGAATAGCCTTAGCAGAGTTGGCCATGTCAAAAGGTCTTAAGGAAATTGCTGTTTCTTATGCTAACGATGATTATAATGCTGCTATAGCAGGAGTTTTTACAAAAGCTTTTACGTCTATGGGTGGGAAGATCACGGGTAATGAAGCGCATGAACCTAATAAAGCGTCTTATAGATCAGAGGTAAACACTCTTGGTGCTGGCTCAAATAATCTTGCTCTTTTTGCTTATTATGGTTCTAGTGGAATTACTATCATGCGAAATGCAATGGAAACGGGTGCATTTGAGAATTTTATAGGTGCTGATGGTATGCTTGCACAGGAAGTCATTGATCAGCTCGGAGCCGAAAATTTAGGAAATGTTACTTTTACGACCTCGGCTTCTGATTCAAGTACTGATGCTTTTAAATCATGGAAAAAGCATGCTGATGCAGCAAATGTACCTGCTTCAGATCCATTCGTTCCAAATTCATATGATGCTGCTTTTCTAATGGCTTTGGCAATTGAAAAGGCTGGTTCTGCTGATCGTTCGAAAATAGCAGCAGCACTCCGAGAAGTTGCAAACGGACCCGGGGAGAAAATATTTCCTGGAGAGTGGGAAAAGGCAAAAGGGATCATAGCATCAGGTGGATCTATAGACTATGTAGGTGCAGCTGGACCTCAGGATTTTGATAAGAATGGCGATGTAGCTGGTTTGTTTAGTAAAAACACTGTCGTTGATGGCAAATGGGAAGCCGTTGTGATAAAATAATATGAGGCTACATTAGTTTTAAAAGCCCCAAAAGAATTTTGGGGCTTTTTTTAATTTAGGAGAATGTTTTTTCCAGATTTCGGATTATTTTCATTCAACCATGATGGAAATGCTTTTGTTTCCCACTCTGCTTTTAGATAAATCTTATGTAATGCATTTAACCATTGTCTCAAATTAGGGATCGCAAGATCAAAATTGGCCTGGTTGTTAATAGCCATTGGTTCTTTTGTATTCTTCCCAAGAAATAAAAGACGGAATTTATTCTTGCTTCGACCTATCTGAATGTGGGTTACGAGCCAAGAAGGGTTCTTAGGTTTTATTTCAACGGCTTTTGACTGTTGCTTATCCATCTCAGCTTTTTCTTGTGCCAACGATTGCTCCAGTTCAGTTGGTATAGTTTTGCTAGAATCAACTTCTAGTTGATCGGTTAAAGTAGGTATCAATCTATCTAAGAGTCTTCTCGACAGCCATAATCTTTCGACTTTTTTGCTCTGGTCTAAAGAGTCCATGACTATACGATCTTCTATGGCGTTAAAACTCATGGTTACAGTACATATAGCGAAAGTCTTCTGGGTTATTCTATCTTTATGTTCTGACATTTTCAAAGTTCCCAGGAGTAATTTTGTTTCGAAAAGGGCTTATGATTTTCGTCCGGTTATACACATAACTCGGCCATTCTTCGTATAGCTACAGTGTAACCATCAATCCCAAATCCGGCAATAACTGCTGTGGCTTTTTGTGAAACATAAGAATGATGTCTGAAGGTTTCTCTTTTATGAATATTACTTATGTGTACTTCAATAATAGGGCCCTCGAATAAAGTTAAAGCATCTAAGATAGCTATTGATGTGTGAGAAAAGGCTGCAGGATTAATAATTATGCCAGCAGCTTCTTCTCTTGAAGCGTGAATCCAGTCAATGAGATCGTGTTCGGCATTACTTTGAAAGAACTTAATTTTAACATTATTTTCTTCTGCTTTTTTTAAGCAATTTTGCTCAATATCTTGTAGCGTTTTTTTTCCATATATTTCTGGTTCCCGCTGTCCTAAAAGGTTTAAATTTGGACCATTTATTATGTAGATCAAACAGCTCATTTTATGCTCCTTAATATCAATTCATATTCTCTTAGACAAAGGCAAAGACAATTAATTCATTGAATTATTATGTAACAAGATTTCTTTTTGTATACTTTTTATTCTTCCATAGACTATCTTTAATAATAGAACTTAATCTTTTTGCAGCTTCAATAGCATGACCCTCATTATTAAAAAGAGGGTTAAAGCCAAATCGCATAATATCAGGTTCCCTATAATCACCTATTACTTGAAGTTCAATTAAGGCTTGCATTTTCTCGTAAGCATTCTTTGTCCTAAAGGAAACCTGACTATTTCTATGATCTGGATTCCTTGGGCTAACAAGTTCTAGATCCAATTCAAAATTTTCTATTTCCTCTATGAATAGTTGGGTTATCTTCTGAGCTTGCTGCCGAAAAGACTTCATGTCTACCTTTTCCCAGATCGCTAAAGCAGCCTTTAAAGCTGCCATTTGTATAACTGGAGGGGTTCCAATTCTTAGTTTTCTTATGTCTGGAGCTGATACAAAAGATAGGTCAAACTTAAAGGGAAACTTGTGGCCAAGCCATCCGGAGATCTCGGGCTCTATTAAGGGTATGTGATTTGGCTTGACATAAATGAATGCAGGAGATCCTGGTCCTGCACAAAGATATTTATAAGTGCATCCAACGGCAAAATCTATTTTGTCTTGATCTACATTTAGACACAAGGATCCAATGGAATGAGCCAAATCCCAGATGGTTATTATTCCTTCCTTTTTTGCTAAATTAGTTAGCCTTGTCATGTCGTGAACATATCCAGTTCGATAATCTACTTGTGTCAGCATAAGGATAGATACATCACCTTTTTTTATTTCACTTTCTAAGCTATCTGACTTAACTAACCTTACGGGAGGCAATTTTTTTTGTTTAAGAAGAGAATTTGCTACATAAATATCTGATGGAAAATTACCTTCGTCACTTAGAACTGCCCCGCTTTTAGGAGCCAACTGAAGAGCGCTGGCCAATGCCTGGTATACTTTCAAAGAAAGGGTATCTCCAACAGAAATACAATTTTGTTTTGCCCCTATCAGTCCAGCTATTTCATTACCCAAAGATTCAGGTTCATTCATCCATCCAGATTGATTCCAGCCTTTAATGAGGAGTTTACCCCATTCATTGTGAATGACATTTGAAATTGCTTCAGCCGCACTTTTAGGCAATGGCCCTAAAGAGTTTCCGTCTAGATAAATCAAATCTCTTGGGATTTCAAATAAGGAATTGAATTTTAAGAAAGGATCATTTTTCATGAAGGCTATTGATCTTTCATAGGGTTAAAGCATATTATAGCTCACTGATAATAAAACCTGTTACTTTGTCAATATTTAAGCTCTCTAAAAACTACTAGACCTTATGACCATAGGATTAATTTGTAATATTTACTATTGAAGCCATTAAAGGTCTGCCGAAAGAAAAAATTTCAGGCTTTCTAGCTGCCATTTTAGTAGTTTTCATATGGTCTTTTTGGTTAATAATTAGTCGTTTAGGAGTCCAGACTACATTAACTATATATGATATAACAGCTATTCGTTTTGGGTTTTCAGCACTGATAGTTATTCCATTCACACTTTATTTCAAGACATGGCGCACTATTAGTTTTATGAAATCACTTGCCGTTGCATTTTTTATTGGCCCTGTCTATGCTCTTTTAGCTTTTGGGGGATTTTTATTTTCTCCAGCCTTTCACGGTGGAATATTCATGAATGGATTTCTGCCTTTAATTACAGTTTTTTTGAGCTTTATACTCGGTAAAAAAATAAAACTTTGGTCGCTAATCGGCGTTACCATTATCTTATTTGGGTCAATCATAATTTTATTTGAAGCTCAAGGTTTTCATGAAAACAATATTTGGTTTGGTGACATGCTATTTTTTTTAGCAGCTATTTCTTTGTCATTTTTCATGATTCTTGTTAAAAAGTGGGATTTGCAATACAGTCAGATTTTGTACTCTATCTGTATTGTTAATGCAGTCTTGTATTTACCTGTTTGGTTCTTTTTCTTACCGAGTGGCGTAGAATCGATTAGTGTTTTTTTGAATGACCGCATCATTATCATGAATGTATTATTTCAGGGATTTGTGCCCAATCTCGTTGGCCTTTTTTTGACAGCCTATTCCGCTAAAATGATTGGGGCTTCCAAAGCATCAGCTGTGCTTGCCGGAGTTCCTACTACTGGTGCTCTATTGGGATATCTTCTACTTTCTGAAGTACCAACATTTCTTGGCTGGTTGAGCCTTCTGCTAGTTTCAATTGGGATCTTGATGGTCGTGGTTAAAGGTCATGAGTCTTAGAAACTTTCTAATCATATTCTAGGGGTATGGTGACAGGACCAAGATTGACTGTTTTCAACTTCATGTCAGCACCAAAAACTCCCGTTTTGACAGGAATAGCTTTATCTTTAATTGTCTTAACTAAGTAGTCAAATATATCTTTTGCTTCATCTGGATGCCGGGCCTTTTTGAAATCGGGTCGGTTGCCCCTTTTTGTATTAGCGGCTAACGTAAATTGGCTAATCATTAAAATAGACCCACTAACATCAATAAGTGACTTATTCATCTTTCCAGTACTATCAGTGAAAACCCTTATTTTTGAAATTTTTTCTGCAACTTTTTTGCATGTTTGCTCATTATCGTTTGGCATTACACAAACGAGGGTCAGAAGACCCAATCCTATAGATCCCTTAATTTCTCCATCTACCTCTACAGAGGCAGAAGACACTCTTTGAATATTTAATAACAAGCTGTGTCCCTCGCACCTAACTATATTCAACCACTATTGAATTACATAGTCTATGTGATAGTTTGACCTTGTTTCTGCTGTGTTAGGTTAATAATGAAAAACCCCCTTTTTGAGCATCTTTTCAAAAAACACGAAAATAGTGAAAAAACCTTTCTTTCCTTTGTTGATGGAACTTCCTTGACCTATGGAGAATACATTAGAATGATCTATGAATTTTCATCGTCGTTTAGGGCGATGGGGTTAAAACCAGGCGACAGGATATCTTTAAAGATAGAGAAATCCCAATATTTCTTAGTTGTTTACGGTGCTTGCATCCATAGTGGCCTTATTTTTTTACCAATAAATGAGAACTATACAACGAAAGAGTTATTATATTTTCTAAAAGATTCAGAAAGTAACCTGTTAATAACAACTCGGCAAGAGGTTATTCAGTTAGAGGGAAAAATCACTAATACTGATTTATTTATTGAAACCCTTGAAAAAGACGGTACAGGATCGTTACCAGCTTTAGCAAAATGTGCTGATTGCTTAACTTACCCTGAAGTTAGAAATTTGAAAGATATCGCTGCTCTTCTTTACACTTCTGGAACAACTGGAAGGCCAAAAGCAGCGATGATTACACATGAAAACTTAATCTCAAACTCAAAAACACTTACAGAAATGTGGGCATTTTCGGGCCATGACAAACTTATACACGCATTACCTATTTACCATACACATGGTCTTTTTGTAGCGACCAATGTAATTCTGTTATCCTCAGCAAGTATGTTTTTTTTAAGTAAATTTGATCGTGATATCATCATTAAACTTATACCCAAATCTACTACTATTATGGGGGTGCCTACTTACTATGCAAGACTTTTGGAATCCCCAAAACTAACTAGAAAACTGACACAAGATATGCGATTAATTGTTTCAGGGAGCGCGCCATTAACTAAAGAAATGAGCGATAAATTTTTTGAAAGAACAGGGAAAAGAATTCTTGAAAGATATGGTATGACTGAGACTAACATGATTAGTTCCAATCCATACGATGGGAAAAGGAAAGCAGGGAGTGTAGGTTATCCTTTACCAGGTATCAATTTAAGAATTTGCAATCCTGAGACGGGTCTTTGCTTGCCTCCTGGTAAAGTGGGAGAAATTGAACTCAAGGGGAAAAATGTTTTTAGTGGTTACTGGAGGATGCAAAAAGAAACCCAGGAAGCCTTTAGGCTTGATGGATTCTTTAGAACAGGTGATTTAGGAAAATTTGATAACCAAGGTTATGTAGAAATTGTAGGTAGGTTAAAGGATCTGATTATTACAGGAGGGTTAAATGTTTATCCTAAAGAGGTTGAAAATGTTTTAAATAGGTTTGTAGGGATTGAGGAAAGTGCAGTAATTGGTTTACCCCATGACGATTTTGGGGAGTCTATACTTGCTGTAATTATTAGTGAAAAAGGTAATAAACCTTGTGAAAAGGATGTAATCCAATATTTGGAAGACAATTTGGCTAAGTACAAATGCCCTAAGGCGTATGTTTCTGAAACTAGTTTACCTCGAAATAATTTGGGAAAGGTGCTAAAAAACCTTCTAAGAGAAAAATATAGAAACTATTTCACGAATTTGAAGAAATCATGAGCATAGATAAAATTTTGTCTAAAGTAGAAAAAGCTGCAAAAAAGGCTGGTAGAAATAAGGACGATGTTAAAGTAATAGCTATATCGAAGGTTCAACCTCTAGAGAGAATTAAAAGAGTCCTTAATCGAGGCCACCGAATTTTTGGGGAAAACCGTATACAGGATTCCCTAAACAAGTGGCCTTCCTTGATAGAAAAATACGGGAAAATTGAATTGCATCTAGTGGGTGCATTACAAACAAATAAGGTAAAAGAGGCGGTACGTTTTTTTAACGTAATTCATAGCATAGATCGTGAAAAATTAGTTTTTAAACTTGAAGTTGAAGCTCAAAAATTAGGCTCATGTCCGGAGTTATTTATCCAAGTTAACACTGGGAATGAACTTCAAAAAGCCGGTGTTGCCTTGGAAAATTTAGAAGACCTTTTTAGTTTGGCAAAAGAAAGGTATTCCTTACCGGTGGTTGGATTGATGTGTTTACCACCTATTGAAGACTCACCTTTGATTCATTTTGAGAAGCTTTCCAGGTTAAACAAGGGACTCGGGCTTTCAAGAATTTCTATGGGAATGAGTAGTGACTTTGAAGATGCAATTAAGGCCGGTTCTACAGACGTGCGGATTGGCTCAGCATTATTTGGGCCACGTGGTTAATATCTAATTTTAGACCAATATATGGCCACTTTTTTCTTTCTTGATTTCTAGGTATAATTTGTTTTCATTGGTAATTTGAGCGATCAATGGTAAGCGATTCATAATTTTGATATCAGAATTTTCGAAACTCTTCACTTTCAAAGGGTTATTAGTCAAAAGATTTATTCTCTTAACCCCTAATTCTGTTAAGATTTTTGCTCCTATAGATAAGTCTCGCTCATCATCTTCAAAACCAAGTTGGTGATTTGCCTCGAGGGTATCTAACCCTGATTCTTGTAATTTATAAGCACGCATTTTGTTAGCTAAGCCTATCCCTCTACCTTCCTGATTCAAATACAGTATTATTCCACTCTTTACTTCTTTTATTTTCTTAATAGCTGTGTTTAGTTGGTCCCCGCAATCACACTTCAGAGAATGCAAAATATCGCCTGTAAAGCAGGCCGAGTGTAATCTGGTAAGTATTGGTCGGGAGTAGTCCAATATCCCTATTTCCACTGCATAATGTTCCGACAGGCTAATTGGGTCCCGGAAAACGGATACTTTAGAAGATACTCCATCGCTTAGAGGAACATGACCTGAACTGATAAGTTTGGGTTTCCAATCAAATTTCTTGGGAATGGGAGAATTAGATATGTTTTGATGTAACAAACCTTCTTTTTTTAATTCTTTAGCTATTACTTCATTTATCGGTATAACAAGTACGGCAGGTAATAACTGAGCCTCTTTGCAATAACAAATGCCAGTTCTTGCTATGTCGCTATTTCCATGCCGAAGACTTTCATATGGACCCTTCATAGGATAATCTAAATCAAGTGAAGGATCTGCAGTTGCTTTTATCCAGTTGAAAGACATTTTTTTTGGCAATTTGATCCTAGCCAGGTCATTGTCATATATTCTAGCCTTTAGTAAATTGGCACGGTTCTTTGTAATGACGATATAGGGTTCAAATTTGGTGATCGCAAAGAATTTTTCTGCTCTTTCAAGACTCTCTCTGGTTAATGTTTCGATTGAAAAAATTAAAGCATTTCCAACTTTGTCTTCAACAATGATAGGCATACCAAATTTCAAGTCACTAATTTGGCGAATTGAATGTGCTTCTTTTTTGAAGTAGGAGTTCATCTTAAACTTTCAAAATCTCTATCTTAGCAATATAGTAACTGAATTAATAAAATAAATATGAAACACATCATTAACTCGAAGAAAATGTAACAGTATATTCTTACAAAACCAATGAAAAATGATGTTAATAATACCAGGAATATAGCATTAATAGATGATGATCTAACGCTTTATTCTGAACTGGAAGAACAGAAAGATTTTAATCACGACTATTCTTGGCAACATTTCATTAGTATAGTGGACTTTAATCATAAGGTTGGGGAAAATATTTATGACCTAGTGCTTCTTAATGGGCTTGGTTCTGGTATTGAAAATAAAGAGAAAATATTATATCTGATTTCCAGATTTCCGCAGCTTCCAATCATTGCTCTTTCTTCAAAGAAAGAGGCAACAGAGGGTAAAATAAAGTATGGCGAATTTGGAAACATAACCTTTATAGAGAAACCTTTCAGTTTGATAAATTTGCTTACTAGTGTGAGTCACAAATTAAGATATCAGGAAGCCTCCAGATTCTTAAGTGTAAGAGTGGGGTCTTATCTACTCAAGCCCTACGAAAATGTTATATTAGACGATTTTGGGAGTAAACTAAAATTGACAGATACCGAAGTCAAAATATTAAAAATTCTTTTTAAGTATAAAAGGGGGGGTGTGAAAAAAGAAGTGGTGATGGAAGAAGTTTGGGGAATAAAAGATTTTAACGATACGCACACATTAGAAACTCATATTTACAGGTTGAGAAAAAAAATGAAAAGTGTCTTCGAGGATCATTTATCTATCAAAAGCAAACCTGGTAGTTACGCAATTATTGCAAACAACCTGAAAGCGAGCAATGAAAATAATAACTTGGAACATTAATTCTATTAGGCTGAGAAGCTCTTTGATTTGCAAGTTGCTTAAGCAAGAAGAGCCAGACATTTTGTGTTTACAAGAATGCAAAAGTCCATCAACGGAAATGCCTTTTGAAACATTTAAACCATTGGGGTATTCTTTTTTTGCCTGTTGGGGACAAAAAAGCTACAATGGGGTTGCCGTCATTTCTAAAGTACCACTAGAAAATATCGACAAAAAAAGATTTTTAGGATCTGATCATGCTCGGCACATTTCTATTAAAACTATTACAGGAATAACCATACACAATTTTTATTTTCCTGCTGGCGGTGATATTCCAGACAGAAATTTGAATGAAAAGTTTGGTTTTAAACTTGACTATATCAAAGCGGTAGAAGCTTATTTTAAAGACTCAAGCCCTAGTAAGTCAATCTTATTAGGTGACTTAAATATAGCTCCTGAGGAGAAAGATGTTTGGGACCACAAGAAGTTATTAAAGGTAGTAAGCCATACTCCCATTGAGGTTACATATCTAAGAAGTTTAGCCAAATCAGGTCCTTGGATTGATATCATAAGGAGAAAGAATCCAGGTGAAAAATTATTTTCTTGGTGGTCCTATCGGGCAAGAGATTGGATAAAGTCAGACAGAGGTCGTAGGTTAGACCATATATGGCTTACGGCAGATCTCGTAGATCAATGCAAGCGGTGCTATATTCTAAGGGAAGTAAGAGGGTGGAATTCACCTTCAGACCATGTTCCAGTAGTAGCTGAGTTAGTTTTGTGAAACGACCCGATTTAAAAATCGAAAAAAATATTGCCATTATTACTTTGCGTGCAGTAACAAGAAAGAATGCTATTGATCGCCAAGACTTAAAATTTATAGCTAATTTTTTAAGAAAAATAAAAGATGAAAAATTAAAATGCCTAATTTTTTCAGGTGAAGGTGATACTTTTAGTTCAGGAATGTACCTTGACGAATTGGCCAAGGGTGATTGGAGTACAAACCCCATTTCTGAAGTTTGTGACTTAATCGAAAAGCTACCATTCATTTCAATATGCTTCATAAATGGTGGAATTTATGGTGGAGCCGTAGAACTAGCATTGTCTTGTGATTTCAGGGTAGGTTCAAGGGCCGTTAAACTAAAGATTCCCGCAGCCAAGTTTGGTATCCATTACGGGCTAAAAGGGATGAGAAGATGCATTGATATTTTTGGCTGGCAGGTATCCAGGAAGATTTTATTTCTAGGTCAAGCATTAGAATTCAAAGAGCTAATTGAGCATGGGTTTTTAGATTATTACGCTGAGAATGCGTCTTGTTCACGAGATATATTAAACAAAACGGTGGAGGAAATATCACAATCATCTCTTGATGCTATTCGGGATATGAAAGCCACACTCTATGATTTAAGAAATGACAATATTGATTATTCTATTGAGGAATCCAGATTCACCCATGGTTTTAAAACTGGAATTGTTGCTAAGAGACTCGAGACTTACAAAAGATCAAGACAAGAAAAATAGTTTTCTCCAGTAAAATTCATTACTTTTTTCTATTATAAAATTTCATCAATTCTGCTGACACATAAAATAAATCGTCTTGTATTTCACGGTTAGTCATAAGATTTTGTAGTAATATCTTGGTGTTTTGCTGTTTGTTTAAAGGGATTTCCCAACCTACAATTGAAATGGGTTCTGCTACAAATTCCAAAACAATCCTTCCTAGGCCAAAGCTTTTATCAACTTCCGTAATTTTTAACTTGATATAATTGCCTGAAGTGGAGATTTTGCATTTTATCGAAGGGTCTAGTAAGTCTAGTTCTTTATTGCTTAGGTATTTAAGGGGCGTTTCATTAATAGGATATCTTAATGGTTCTGTGTTAGACCCGTAGTCTATAATCGCGAGGATCCCATCACTTGCCAGTATTAAGTGATCAGCTTTTTGAGTATCATACTCAATTCTCAATTTGCCAGGCTTCTTTAGTTTTATGACTCCTGATATTTCATTTCCATAAGGGTCTATTTGTAATATGTCTGCCTCAAGAGAGTGTATACTATTTAGGTACTTTTCAATTTGTTTTATTTGACTAACTTCTGATCCAAAAGATTGATTGGGAAACAAAAATAAAGCTAAGTTCATCAACAAAAGAAAATAGTTTTCTGGACGGTTAAAAAGGAGCATCTTTGCTCTCCAGTCAAATTTCTGAAATTAGTATTTCTCTCTTTCCAACATGGTTGGCTGGAGATACTATCCCCTGTTCTTCCATAGCTTCAACCAGTTTGGCAGCTTTGTTATAACCAATGGAAAGACGTCTTTGAATGTATGAGGTTGAACATTTTTTATCTCTAGCCACTATTGCTACCGCTTGATCATAAAGGGCATTATCACTGTCATTTTCTGGAGAAATTAGTCCCATAGCTTGGTCTATCTTGCTTTGGGTTTCCTCATCTGGACCGTCTATAATTCCAGAAAGATAATTAGGAGATCCCTGATCTTTGAGGTGACTCACTACTTCCTCAACTTCTTCATCTGAAACAAATGGGCCATGCACTCTAGTAATTTTTCCCCCATTAGCCATATAAAGCATGTCCCCCATACCTAGGAGTTGTTCGGCTCCCATTTCACCTAAAATTGTTCTACTATCAATTTTTGAAGTTACTTGGAAAGAAATTCTAGTTGGAAAATTTGCTTTGATTGTACCTGTGATTACATCTACTGATGGCCTCTGAGTTGCCATTATTAGATGGATACCTGCGGCTCTGGCCATTTGTGCTAACCTTTGTATACATGCTTCTATCTCTTTTCCGGAAACCATCATTAGGTCTGCCATCTCGTCTACAATTATCACTATAAATGGTAAGTGTTCAGGCTTAATAGTTTGGCTTTCAAATTTTGGTTCTCCGGTTTCTTCATCAAATCCAATTTGAACCGTGCGGGTGAATTCCTCACTATTGCGTAAAGCTTCTTTAACCCTAAGATTATAGCTTTCAATATTCCTGACCCCCATTTTTGACATCTTCCGGTAACGTTCTTCCATTTCTGCAACGGCCCACTTAAGGGCTACAACAGCTTTCTTTGGATCGGTAACTACAGGACTTAATAAATGAGGTATTCCATCATAAACAGATAATTCTAACATTTTAGGATCTATCATGATTAATTTGCACTCATCAGGAGACAATTTGTAAAGCAAAGAAAGTATCATAGTATTGATGCCTACTGATTTTCCTGAGCCGGTAGTCCCTGCTATTAATAGGTGAGGCATCCTTGCAAGATTTGCAACTATTGGTTCGCCTCCAATGTTTTTTCCTAAGGCTAACGGTAACTGATAATTACTGTCTCCATAAGCTTTAGAAGATAGTATTTCTCTCAGGAGTACTTTCTCTCTGATCTCATTGGGTAACTCAATTCCTATCACTGATCTACCTGGAATTGTTGAGACACGAGTTGCCAAAGCCGACATAGATCTGGCGATATCATCCGCTAAGCTAATGACCCTACTTGCCTTTAGACCAGCCGCAGGCTCTAGCTCATAGAGCGTTACCACTGGTCCAGGTTTTACAGATAATATTTCCCCCCTAACACCATAATCGTCTAACACATTTTCTAACATCCGAGCATTTTCATTTAAGGCATCATCAGAGAGCAAATTCTTACTGTAATTCGCTGGACTCTGAAGTAGTGACAGTTTCGGATTTTCATAGTTTTCATCATTTTCTGCCGAGAATACTAAAGACGGTTGTTCCTCCTGTTTTGCTGCGGCGCTCTTGAGACCCATTCTTTTGCTTGGATATTTTACTTTTGATCCATGAATATTCTTAGAGGTAGGTTTCTCTCGAAGAGAATATGGACCAGTTGATTCCCAGGATGGGTCATCTTTTTTCAATAGACCAGAATCATTTAGTCCACCGAGTGTGGGTACGAGGATTTCATTTCCTATGGGATTCAGGGGCTGTGATGAAATTGTTGGTTCGAGGCGACAACTTTGATTTTCTTCTTTCGAACTAGGTGACCTAGAACCATTATGGTATGTAAGGCTCTTATTTAATAGCCATTTGATCTTTTCTGATTTGAAAGCAGAACGGAAAATATAATGAAATGCCTTTAGACCATCCAGGATACTTACAGAGAATAATCGTATGATTTTTTTTATCTCCTTTAAGTCTGTAGCTGTGATGAATATTAATAGCAACAAGGTCAAAAATGCACATGAGACAGAAGTTAAACGCAAGAGAGTATTGGAATCTAAGAGGTCAGTTTGAAGAATGTGCGCAAGGATAGTATCACCAAAGATACCACCGAGGCCGTAAGAGAAAGAAAAGTTCCATACTGATGATGGTGGATAAGTGGCGAGAAAAATTGCGGTAGTTGCCAGTGGAAGTGGAAAAAATACTAGCCTAGTGATCAATCTTCTCTTATCATTGCTAAAAGCTAATCGCCAACTCCAAAGTAGAATTAAAAATACTATAAGAAGGTACGAAACACCCAACCCTAGGTGGAGGGGGTCAGCTATATGGCTTCCAAAATTGCCAAATATGTTCTGAGCAGGTTCACTATTTGCTGATCTAAATGATGGATCATCAATACGATAACTAAACATAATAAGACATAAGCTTGTGGCAACAAAAAGAAAAAAAATACTAATAAACTGAAACAAAATTTGTTGTAATTTATTTGTTGCGGAGGCCGAAAGTAGGGGTCTTCTTGTTTGGGGCGAATTAATGACTGACATAGGATTCTATCTCTTCTTCTGTTTTTAATTTTAGGTCCTTAGCTATCTTCATAAGACCCATGGTGGTGTTTTCTATTGAATGAACTAACGCTACTCTGATAAAATCCTCTCCTGGATCATCTGAATCCAAATGACCTTTGTCCTGATTAGTGAGATAGGAACCAGGAAGGCATTTGATCCCGTGATTTTTCCATAATGAGCAAGTTATTTTTTCACCATTTCCTACCTTTAACCACAAGAAGAAACCAGCTTCTGGAGGTTTATAACCCTCTAAACTTTTAAAAATTCTGTCGGCAATTTTATATTTTTTCCGATATAAATCACGGTTTAGCTCCACATGCTTTTCATCATTCCAGGCCATTTTGGAAACTTCTTGGATTGGTATGGGCAAGGGTGCTCCTCCATAAGAACGAAGTTTTTTAATAGAGTTAATGGCTTTCTCCCCCCCCCATACAAATCCTGACCGAAGCCCGGGTAAATTTGAACGTTTAGATAGAGAATTGAAGCTGAGGGATTTTTCAGGGTCATGATCTAGTGCAATTGAGGCTTGCAATAAACCAACGGGTTTAACGTCTCGATAAATTTCAGAATAACATTCATCTGAAAAAATCTTAAACCCATATAATTCAGCCAAGTTAAGTAAAGACTGCCAATAATTAAGATCAGCCACTGCTCCTTGAGGATTAGATGGAGAGCATATGATAAGAATAGATGTCCTATTTAGTATTTTAGGTGAAAGCTTGCTAAAATCTGGCAAGAAATGGTTGGATGGTAAGGCAGGCACAAACACAGGTTCTGCATCAGCTGCTAATGCAGCAGCTAAATAACATTGATAAAAAGGATTAGGTATTAGAATTACAGGCTTTTCACTCCCCTTTTTATAATTACATAGAGCTATCGTCGCATTAAATATTCCTTCTCGAGAACCATTCAAGGCTACTAAATTTTTGTCGGGGCTAGGTGAATTAATCTCATATCTATTGGCTAACCAACTACTTATCGACTCCAGCAATTTTTCTGATCCAAAATTCGGAGGATAACGGTTTAGCTGATCTACATATTTGGCAATTTCTTTTTTTACAAAGGGAGGTACTGGGTGTTTTGGTTCTCCAACAGAAAAATCCAAAGTTTCTTCTAAAGGATTAACCTTGCCCAATAAACTCCTTAGTTTAGAAAAGGGATAATCCGGTAAATTACAAAACCGCTCTTTGCTAACCATAACTGCCTCAAAAATCGGAATCTACGTTCCGCTACTTCCATGATACCTTTTGTTTAAGTGAAGGTCTAGTATTTTAAATGAAACTAAACAAAACAGATATAGAATTCTTGATGGTATTATTTAATTCAAGCCCTCAAGTAATTTAGCAGTTTGTAATATAGTTTGCTCGCAGTGTGGGTTGGCTAATAACATTAACCCGGAATTATTTGTTTCAGTAGGAATTGTTATAGAGGTTAACCCTAATAAATTAGCTACACGGGTATTTCTCAAAGATAATAAATTACAATTGGTAAAATAATCTTCTGAATTCATGAGGTCTGTTACTTTTGGTGGTAAAATAGGACAGGTTGGCGCGAGTAAAGAGTCATAGCCGCTCATTTTTTTGACAAAAAAGCCTCTTAAAACTGTGAGCTTTCTCCAAGAAGATTTGTATTGCCTGTCATTAATACCAAGGCCTCCTCTGAACCGTGTAAGGATCGGGGGATACATTTTTTCCGGTTCATTTTCAATAGTCTCTTTCCAACTATTGTACGCTTCATATGGGAAGAGAGTTGATGCCAATGACATTGCTTTATTGATTTCATCAATTTCTATTTCGTTTATTAAAGCACCTGCCATTCGTATTTTTTCCAAAGCTACTTCAAAGCTTCTATTAACCTCCGGGCTCAAATCTTTGGTGAGGAAAGATCTATCTACTAGAAATTTTTTTTCATTTAGATTCGATTCTTCAATAACTTTTAGCTTTTCTCCTCTTAAAGCATCATATAGATAGCAACTATCTTGAACGGTTCTGGTAATAGGTCCTGCAGTATCAAAGCTAGGACACAATTGTAGAGCGCCATTTAAACTCAAATTACCGTGGGTTGGCTTGAATCCTACCAAATTATTCCAGGCAGCTGGAATTCTTACTGAACCACCAGTATCTGAACCAATTCCAGCAGATGAAAGATACAGTGCTGTTGCCACAGCAGCTCCAGAAGATGATCCACCTGGGGCAATTTCTTTTTTAGATGAGTTTGGGGGTGTGGCCGTTTTGGGATTTACCCCAAGGCCAGAAAAAGCAAGTTCAGAGAGGTGTGTCTTTCCTAAATTAATTAAACCACAATTACTAGCATTAACCACAATATCTGCATCTTTCTTTGATATCCGACCTGCTAGTAAGAGGCTACCTCCCTCACATGCTTTTCCTTCTATATCAAACAAATCTTTCCAATTAATGGGGATACCATCTAAATGGCTTTTCCTAAGTCCGCTTCGTTGACGCTTCTGCGAATCACTAGCTTCCTTTAGAGCATTTTCTTTAAAGACCTCCGTAAAGATATTTTCAGTTTTGTGTTGTTTACTAATATTATAAAAATACTCTTCCAAGAGTGTTAATGGTGATAAACGATTTTCTTCAATGTCTTTGGCTTGCTCTGTAATAGTTTTAAAAGTATGTTTAACCATGATTGAGTTTCTACTATTGGATTTCAGATCATATTATTATTACAGCTATTCCTTTAGATATTACAACTAATTACATAATGCCCGTATGAGAGAATGACGCAAGAAAAGACTAATGTTACGATAATAGGTGGTGGAATAGTTGGGAGTCTACTGGCGCTTATACTTGGGTCTAACGGATTGAAAGTTGTTTTGGTTGAAAGAGATTCCTTGGAAAACCTCAATTCTCGCTCTTATGATGGAAGATCTTATGCAATAAATGCGGGCTCTCAGAGATTACTGGCAGCCTTGGATATTTGGGGCAAGATAGTAAAAGACGTACAAATAGTTTCCGAGGTATTCTTACAACAGGGTGTAGACACTTCACACCCTCAACCTTTCGAATTGAATTTCTTTGATCATGAGATAGCTAATTCTCCCATCTTTTACATGGTTGAGGATAGATTTCTAAGAAGGGTAATTTTAAGCGAAGTCACCAACTGTATTAATATAAATCATTTGACAAAAAGAATTGTTAAAAGGCAAAAGACTGTAGATGGAGGAATAGAAATTACATTAAATGATGGGCAAAGTATAAAGGCTGAAGTTGCTATAGGAGCAGATGGATTTCCATCAGAATCTGCAGGTAGGGCAAAAATAAAAAACTTTAGCCAAAATTATAATCAATCTAGCATAACTGGTGTAGTTAGACACATAAATTCACATAATAATCAGGCATTTCAGTATTTTTTGCCTACAGGTCCATTTGCCATCTTACCACTGACAGGTAATAGGTCTTGCTATGTTTGGACCATAGACACGAATGAAGCTAAAAGAATTAAGGCTCTTGATGACATGTCATTCTTGGAGAGATTAATGAAGGTTTTTGACAATCGCAGAGGAAAAATTGAATTAGATACTCCCAGTAGTATTTTTCCAATATCATTGGCCTTGGCGGATAATTTGGTTAAAGAAAAATTTGCTCTGATTGGTGATTCAGCACATAATATTCATCCTATCGCAGGGCAGGGGTTGAATCTAGGAATTCGTGATGTGGCTTGCCTATCTGAAATATTAATTTCGGCAAGAAGGTGTGGAGAGGACATTGGCGGGGCAAATGTTTTGAGGAGATATTCAAAATGGAGAACTTCTGATATTTTGACCACGGCTTTGTTTACGGACATTACAAATAAGATTTTTTCCAATGAGGACGCTTTCTTAAAAATTGTACGGGGAATATCCTTTGATTTTATAGGCAAGTCTACAATCTTAAAGAAGATTTTGATGAAAGAAGCATCTGGTTTGACGGGAGATGTCCCAAGGTTATTGCAGGGTAAGAATATCTAATAAAAAAGATCAACGAGGACTACGTTTTGCCAAAATTCTCTGAAGCGTTCTTCTATGCATGTTTAATCGCCTAGCAGTTTCAGAAACATTCCTATTACAGAGTTCGAAAACTCTTTGTATATGTTCCCACCTAACTCTATTGGCTGACATAGGATTTTCAGGTGGAGGAGGCTTTAGTTCTGTCGTAGAAAGAAGAGCTGCTACAATGTCTTTGGCGTCGGCAGGTTTGGCTAAATAATCAACTGCACCTATTTTTACGGCAGCAACCGCTGTTGCAATTGCTCCATAACCAGTCAGAACAACTATTGAAGAATCAGGGCGTTTTTCACGAATTTTTTCTACTACATCTAAGCCGTTCCCATCGCCTAATCTAAGGTCTATAACGGCGTAAGCTGGTGGATTTTCTTTTACATAACTTAATCCTTCATGAACAGTCAAAAGCGTTTTAACAAGGAAACCACGACGCACCATAGCCCTACTTAGTGTTCTTGTAAAAGGTTCATCGTCGTCTAAAATTAATAAAGACGGGTCAATTCCAAGATCAATTTTATCGATCGCTTCCATGAAATCGGATATAAGTCCAGATTTATAATTTTCAAGTTAAGCCAAACAATTTTTAGTTATCAGTTTTTGTTCATCTTTTTTTCTATAATACACTTCATTGCTTCAGCTAGTTTCTTAGGATTTTCTTTTCTTGTGAAGTATGTTTGCACGCCCTCTTCAGGCAATATGAAATAGGAAAAAGTACTATGATTTACGATATAGTCCTGTGCAGAATTTTTAGGAATTTCAGAGTATACTCTATAGATTTTTTTTACAGCATCTAACTGTTCTTCGGATCCAGTAAGTCCTATCATGTTCGGATGATGAAATGCTGTAAAATCCTTTAACACTGCGGGCGTATCTCTTAAAGGATCCACTGAAATGAAAATAGGTCTTATTTTTATATTTTCTTGTTCTAGCAACTCTATTGCCTGAGAGTTTCTCATTAAATCGAAAGGACAAATATCTGGGCAAAATGTATAGCCAAAGTAAAGAAGACTTGGTCTATCGAGAATAGAATTGCTAGAAACATTAAAACCTTGTTCATCAACTAATGAAAAATCACCGTGGAAATCTTTGAAGGTACTAGCATTTGAATTTAAGTTGCATTCCGTTAGTTCATTCATGGAGGATTCTCTATTCAATACAAAAAAAATAATTAGACTTATACAAAGGATCAATGACAAGATGACAACAATGAATTTAGTATAATTGAAACTCATATAAAGAACCTATTTTATAATTTTTAAATGCTATTAATTATCACACTGAGTATTTAATGCTTGCATTTGGAATGATAAACCAAATATTTTTGCTTACCCCTAATTCCTTATAGGGATTTTTTTTTGAGCAAGCTAGCAATGAATAAAAAAATTGAAAGATCTTTTGCCAAATCTGCCAGAGGTGATTGGATAAGGCTCATCACGTTAACTCACTTACGGTGGTTAGCAGTATTTGGTCAGCTTCTAGCAGTATTAGTTGGATATTATATTCTGAATTTGGATTTTGATCTGTTTATCTGTCTTGGTCTGATTTTTTTGTCATCAGCACTTAACTTAATCACCACCATTTATTTTCCCAAAACAAAACGTTTGTCTGAATATCAGAATATGCTCGTTCTTTTATACGATCTTTTACAATTAGGTTTTATGCTATTTTTTACTGGGGGTTTAACTAACCCTTTTTCAGTTTTGATACTAGCACCAGTAATAATATCTGCCACAGTCCTAAATTTACAATTTACCGTTCTACTTGGAATATCTGCAGGTACAATTATTACTTTTCTTTCAGAATTTTATATTCCGCTAAAATACCAATCGGGTGCCGTCTTGGAACCCCCCTATTTACTTTTAATCGGTAATTGGTTGGCTCTGTCAATAGCAATACTATTCATAGCGGTCTATTCTAGACGTGTTGCCACTGAAACATTTTCTATGTCGCAGGCTCTCCAGGCTATGCAAATGGCCTTAGAAAGAGAGCAAAGGTTGACTTCTTTAGGTGGAATAGTCGCTGCTGCAGCGCATGAGTTGGGAACTCCATTAGCCACCATAAAGTTGGCTTCCACAGAGCTTCAACATGGTTTCTCTGATATGAAAGAGCTTAATCAGGATTTGGATTTGATTAGTAAACAAGTCGATCGTTGTAAGGATATCTTAAGCAATATTGGAAGACGGGGTAAGGAAGATATCTTTTTAAGAAACATGCCAATCATGATAATTCTGCAAGAAGCAGTCGAGCATTACTTAAATGAAAACAAAAGGGTTGTTTTTTCTTTGAATGACAAAGTTGGTAAAGATCTTGAGGATTTTAACAAGGATCCTCAGCTCTTAATCGCAAGGAAACCAGAACTAATTTATGGATTGAGAAATATAATTCAGAATGCGGTAGATTTTTCTAATGATAGTGTTTGGCTTGATGTCAAATATGACAAAAATACAGTCATCTTTCAAATATCAGATGATGGAGAAGGATTTCCTATCCATCTTTTGGGCAGATTAGGTGAACCATTCTTGATTGAAGGAGTGGAAGAAAAATACTTTGACATTAGTAGGCCACATTATGAAGGCATGGGATTAGGCTTGTTTATAGCAAAGACTTTACTTGAACACTTAGGTGGAATTGTCTCATTCAAGAACGGGGATTGGTATGCTAGAACACAGACTGAGTGGAAAGGAAAGGTGAGTGATACAGAAGTATCCAGTAAGGGTGCCATTGTTACAGTCCAATTTGATAGAGTCGATTTGGAAGGACAGCTCTCATGATATAATTCTTTCTTAAAGACAAATCATACAAACAAAATAATCTAATGGCTAAGCAAATCAAAACGTATCACTTTAATAATCAAACCATTAAAAATGTTCATGAAATAGCTTGCAAATTTTCAGAAAAACTTCAAGCAGGTGACATCCTTTTTCTTAAAGGCCCAATAGGAGTTGGGAAGACTTTTTTCGCGCGTAGCTTAATTATTAATACTCTAAAATCTCAAAAACTTTGGGATGAGGTTCCTTCCCCATCTTTTAGTTTAATACAAATGTATGATAATATGAAACCTCCAATTTGTCATGTCGACCTTTATAGGATGTCTTTTCTTAGTGAATTAGAAGAGTTAGGGTTAGAAGACCTTTACAAGGATTCAGTGACCTTAATTGAATGGCCAGAACGACTTGAAAATAGGTTACCAACAAGATTTTTTCAGATAGAATTCTCATTTATTAAAACTATGGAAGATAGACGTAATTTATCTATAGTGTCTAAAGGATCAAACTG
>CACKFK010000024.1 GCA_902599445.1 uncultured Alphaproteobacteria bacterium | reverse complement strand
TATTGTGGCTATAGAAAAATGCCAAGTTGCTGGAATAGAGAATAGAAGTTTCATAGCTGGTTATGTCAGGACCTATGCTAGATATTTGGGATTAGACCCAGAATACGTTTATGATAGATTTTGCCAGGAATCGGGATTTATTTCATCTGAAGTAGATCCATTTTCTTCAAATAAGAAGCAGTTGCAGAGTAAAAAAATTGTTGCGGGGGATGTTCTTGACAATCATTGGGTGCCTGGAACTTTAGGTGCTAAAGCTAATACGAGACAGATGCTTTTTTTTAATCTCATCTATAAATTTTTTCCTCTGGCTGCTCTCCTCTTGGTATTGTTCGGGGTTGGTTACTGGGGGACTACTATAATACAGGATCTACAACGCCTAGAAATGGTTCCGATAGAACAAGAGCCTTACAAATCGGTAGATTTGTTGGGTGAAATTATGGGGCAGGGAAAACAACTAAGTGAAGTGGAAAATTATCTGGGGGCTGTAGCAGAAGATGGTAATTGGGAAACAACTAATTTTTGGCACAATTACTATGCTCCAAAAGAAGACCTCTTTCCTATAGTTGAAAATCGAGATAGTCCGATTGCAAAGATTGATCCAAATACTAATGGTATGTTTCTGAAAGGGATTGATATGGCTACACTGGAAGATGTAACACCTAAAGTAGATGTTCCTGCTAGTGTTCTATCTAATTATAAATATGAACCACTTGTTGTGATTAGTCCAAAGGCACCTGAATTAAAGTTGATAGCATTAGAAAGAGCATGGATTAGATTAAGAGATGAGCAAGGTGGTATATATTTAGAAAGAAATTTTCAGGAAGGAGAAGAGTTAATGATTCCTGAGGAATTGTTCACAGGTTCTCTAAGGGCTGGAAATGCTACGCAGATATATTTTAAACTCAATGGAGATATTTTTGGCCCACTCAGCTCCAGTAATAGTGTCGTTAAGAACTTTCTTTTAGATCCACTTGCAATAAAAGAACAGCTTTTATTAATTAAGAAGGAAAGTGACCCTTTTAAGTCGATCAAAGAAAAAAATGCTCAAGGATTGAGTACTGCTAAGAGAAATAATGAATAATCATTTAAGAAAATCGACTTATCACCATCATTTATGAGGTTTTTCACAGAACTATGAATATTAATGCTGTAAGGCCTTGGCGATCTATTGATAGACGCATAAGTCGTAAAATAATGGTGGGAGCAGTTCCTGTCGGTGGTGATGCTCCAATAACAGTGCAAACCATGACCAATACTTTAACTTCGGATATCAGTGCAACTCTGGAACAAATATCGAATTGTGTGGAAGCTGGAGCAGACATAGTTCGGGTTTCTTGCCCAGATAAAGAAAGTACAAAGGCACTGAAAGAAATTTGTAAAGAAAGTCCAGTTCCTATAGTAGCGGACATACACTTTCATTATCAGAGGGCATTGGAAGCTGCCGAGGCTGGAGCAGCTTGCTTGCGAATAAATCCTGGCAATATTGGTTCTGCGTCGCGAGTGAGTGAGGTGGTCAAAGCGACCAAAGATTTTGGATGTTCCATGAGGATTGGAGTAAATGCTGGCAGCTTGGAAAAACATTTATTGGATAAATATGCGGAGCCATGCCCGGATGCAATGATAGAAAGTGGTTTAGAGCATATTAGATTGTTAGAGGAAAACGATTTTAAAGAGTATAAGATCTCAGTAAAAGCATCTGATGTATTTCTTGCTGTTGCTGCTTATCAAGGGCTTGCAGAAGCCACGGATGCTCCGATCCATCTAGGTATCACTGAGGCAGGTGGGGCAGTATCTGGTTCAATAAAATCTGCAATTGGGATTGGTAATCTTTTATGGATGGGGATAGGTGATACAATTAGGGTTTCTTTATCTAGTGATCCAGTTAATGAAGTCAAGGCTGGATTTGAAATCTTAAAAAGTCTGGGGCTTCGGCATAGAGGCGTTCAGATCATTTCGTGCCCTTCATGTGCAAGACAAGGTTTTGATGTAATTAAAACTGTCCAGATACTCGAAGATCGTTTGGCACATATTAGAACACCTATATCTCTTTCAATTATTGGGTGTGTTGTAAATGGGCCAGGAGAAGCTCTAATGACGGACATTGGGTTTACCGGCGGAGGGGCTGGCAATGGAATGGTTTATATGGCAGGTAAGGTTGCCCACAAAATGTCGAATGAGGAGATGGTGGCTCACATTGTAGAATTGGTCGAAGCCAAAGCCGAATACATCGAAAGCTCTGATAAACAGAAAGACCAAGCCTCATAAGATAATCCTACTTCAGACCCCTTTGGTGTTCTAACCTACAAACTAAAAAGTACGTTAATATAACTGGTTATAGTAAAAAGTTGCATTAAACGAAGCCATGGTAAGAATTATTTCTAACGAACGACTCCAAAGAATATTAAGCCATTTTGAATTCATCGAGGCAAGATTAAATGAAGGCGTCAATCAAAGCGATTTAGTATCCTTGTCAAAGGAATATGCAGAGTTAAAGCCTGTATGTGAATTAATAGAGAAATTTAGGAAAATTACTAATGAATTGTCTGAGGCAAGAGAACTAGCAAATGATCCAGAGTTTAAAAACATAGCTACTGACGAAGCGTCTAAACTGAAATCATCTTTGGATACCTTAGAGAAAGAGTTGCATGTTGCCCTGCTTCCAAGGGACGACAATGACAGAAGACCCGTACTTTTAGAATTACGGGCAGGTACAGGAGGGGATGAGGCTGCTCTTTTTGTGAGTGACTTACTAAGAATGTACGAACGATACGCAGAAATCTCTGGCTGGAAACGAGATCTCATTAGTCAAACTAACAGTCAACTTGGGGGTATAAAAGAAGTTGTTTTAAGTATTTCAGGTGAGAATGTATTTTCCCGATTGAAATTTGAGAGTGGGGTTCATAGAGTTCAAAGGGTCCCTGAGACAGAAAGTGGGGGTAGGGTTCACACCTCAGCGGCCACTGTAGCAGTTCTACCCACGGCCGAAGAGGTGGATGTAGACATTCCCACCAGCGACATTCGGGTTGATACTATGCGAGCTTCTGGGGCTGGAGGGCAACATGTCAATACAACCGATTCTGCAGTCCGCATCACTCATTTACCTACAGGAATAGTAGTGATTTCTTCTGAGAAATCTCAACACCAGAACCGAGCGAAAGCTATGGAAGTTTTACGAACCCGCTTATACGATTTAAACCGATGTTCTTTGGAGACGGAGAGGGCAGATTCTCGTCGGAAACAAGTGGGTACAGGGGACAGGTCAGAAAGAATAAGAACGTACAATTTTCCTCAAGGGAGAATTACTGATCATCGCATCAATTATACAATTTATAAACTGGAACAATTCCTGGGGGGAGAATTGGATGAAATGATTAATAAATTAATAGCTGACGATCAAGCTAAACAAATAGCTGAATTCGATGACTGTTAATGATAAAAATCACACTCTTGGCCATGCTGTCAATAAATTGGTGCAGGGAGGGTTTAGGACACCTTTGTCAGACTACAGGAGGCTCCTCAATTATAGTAACCGAAGTAGGCACGGGATAGATTCTCATATTGATCTGGAAGACAAATATGACAGGCAGATATTTGATTTTGCATTACGTAGAAGGTTATTACAGGAACCCATCTCTCATATAGTTGGTTATAGAGAATTTTGGAAATCCAAATTTTTTGTAAACCAGACTGTATTGGATCCAAGGCCTGAAACCGAGCAGATAGTTGAGAGAGTTCTGAAAGATCCATCGCCAAAACTTAGTATTCTGGACTTGGGGACAGGTACGGGATGCTTGGCTATTTCAATAGCCTTAGAGAAGCCTAGCCATAGGGTTTTTGCCTCAGATATTAGTTTAGATGCGATCAAAGTTGCTAAGTTTAATGCAAAAAGACTGGGAGCAGGAGTAAATTTCATACACTCTGACTGGTTTGCAAATATAAACCGGACATTTGACATGATTATTTCTAATCCACCATATGTTCGCACAAGAGACTTTTTCAGACTGCCATTGAATATTCAGAGATTTGAACCAAGATTAGCATTAGATGGTGGGAAGTTTGGTGTGGATTGTATCAACCAGATAGCTAGAAAACTAAATCAATACCTTAACCCAGCAGGTACTGCAATTTTGGAAATAGGAATTGGACAAAAAGAAATGGTTAGGAAATTATTTAACTCGCATGGGTATAAACAGGTTGACATTTTTATGGATTTAGAAAGGAAGGAAAGATTCGTATGTGTCAAAAAAGACGCATAATTAGGGTATTCCATTAAAGAAGTAATTAAAATTTCCAAATAACTTGCCTAAATGGTAAAAAAATGGCAAGACGAAGCATACCAAGATAAAAAGCATGGTATATGACGGCAATAAATTAAATTAGGTATAGCCACCACCATATTAGCCTTAGTTGAGTTGGCTAGACTACGATTTAGATTAAATATCAGTTAACAATGAGATCATCTAATAAATCCAGAAATAGGAATAAAAATGGTAACCGCAGGGGGCAATCTGGTGGGAATATCATCAATAGGGTATTTGAGAGCGCTGGTCCTGAAGGTAAAGTTAGGGGAACACCTCAGCAAATCATAGATAAGTACGTATCTTTAGCTCATGACTCTCAACTATCTGGGGATAGGGTCGCTGCAGAAAACTTTCAACAACATGCTGAGCATTACGCAAGAATTCTAGCTGTGGCACAAAGAGAATTAGCAGAGAAGCAAGGAGATATGGCCACACCACTGCCTTTGGTAAGTAACAAAATATCTGGAAGCCAGCCGACTTTGTCGGAAGATCATAAGGCCTCTGGAGGCGCTGAGAATGATCGAACACAAGTTAATGGTGATATAAGAAAGAATAATAAAAAGGTGGTTGCCTATGATTGCAGTAGTACTAATGAGGAACCAAACGAACAAATTATTCGACAATCTCCTAACCCTATGACTAAGCAAGACTCTAATGGTGAAGTAGATCCTGTTAAGGCAGTCGCTAAATTAAGAGAGTGAGAAGTGTTTTTTGATATTCCCTATGGATGTATCAACGAAAGTTCACAAAATTGTTTTAGTTCAAGTGCCTCAGGCCTTTGAGTTTCAATTATTCCTGCAGTATTTAATGCTTTCTCTACATCTGAAAATAGCGGCTTTAGACTAGATTTAAGCATTTTACGTTTTTGATTAAAAGCGCTACGAAGTATTATGTTTAATTTGGAAGGGTCAACGCGGTACTTAGGTGCTTTTCTGATTTCAAAATGTACTAAACTGCTATCAACTTTTGGTACAGGAATAAAACAACTGGCCGGTACCCTAAATAGGATTTTTGCCTCGGTGTAAAGTTCTGTTAGCAAGCCCAGCTTCGATCTTTTTCTGGAGCCAGGACCAGCTACGATCCTTTCAGCTACTTCCTTTTGAAACATTAATGTAAGACTTTTGCAATTTGATTTCCATATATCATCGGTTATCCATTTTATGAGAAGTACTGTTGATATTTGGTAGGGAAGATTTGCTATAACTTTTAGGGGTGAATCGGATATATCTCTAAGATCTATCTCGAGAGCATCTTTTAAGATAACTGATAACCTATTGGGAAAAGCGATGGCCAATTCACTTAAGATAGGTGAGAACCTTAGATCCTTTTCAACAGCAACCACCTTTTTTGCTCCTGCTTCTAATATTGCTTGAGTTAGCCCCCCTGGACCTGGTCCAATCTCTAAAACACTCCCTTTGGAAACATCGCCTGCATGCCTCACTATTTTCCGAAGAAGATTTTCGTCGTGAATAAAGTTTTGCCCCAAAGACTTTTTGGCTCGTAGTCGATTAGCGCTGAGTTTCTGCCTTACGTTGAAAGAGGACATTTCTTATAGTGACATATAATGTAGTGATAAAAAATAAATTGAAGAACTTATTTTAGAATTTTAATTTTGGCGGTTCTCTTTAGATCTAAATTTAATCCTTCTGCTAATTTTGATAGGCGTTTTTCAAGAAGTTGCCCCTTCAAAATTTGAATTTTATTTTCAGACAGCACAATACGCCTGTCGCATAGTAGTAACTGTTTTTCTTGACCATCACTGTCAATAAACAAAACGCTTTCTGAGGGTCTTAGAAGCTTTATTTTTTCCCTTAAAACCTCGCTTAACAATTTTTCTCGCTTAGGGCCTTCTAAAGCATTATTATCTAAGTCTTGGCATTTGTCTGAATTATTCTGTTTAACTGCAGTGATTGCAAATGTTACCTCAGAAGGTAACTTCCTGGTCCGCTCAGAACTTTTCCAGGAATTTACTTTGAAAATCATTACGGTGTCAGTAGTTATTATAGGATTTGAAAAATTTCCGCTCTTTAGTTTCCGTAAAATGCTCTGTAATTCCTCTGGTATTGAATTTAATGGCACGTAACCTATTAATCCCCCATTTTTTGAGGTTCCTGCGCGTGAGAAACGCTTAGCCAATTGATCGAAATTTTTTCCGTTCATGAGGTCGTTGAAAATTCTTTCCCCGAGCTTTATGGTATTTTCTTTTCCTCTAATAGCAAATGGGATAATTATCTCTGATAAACTAATCTGTGTTGGTATTGTTGTTGAGGCAACTGGCCTAAACAATGTAAAATCGAAATCATTTATACTCATTCGGGAGTGATATGTACGACTAATTATATTTCGCATAAGCACATTGGCCTTTAGATAAGCTCTTAATTCTTCTAGAGAAGATCCATATTTTCTAAGACTCGTCTTCAATTCATTTTGTGACATAGACCGTATCGAGCGGAAGCTATCTAATACTTCTTTAAGTTGGTTTTCTCCCACCGTCACATTGATTGTACTGGCATGTAACTTTTGCAATGCTTCGTTTATGAGGTTTTCTTTAGCTAATCTTCTTGCAGATGCTTTTTCAGTACCTAAAGCCAAAAGTAATTTTCTACGCTCGTTCACTTCATATTTAGAGATGGTAATATTATTAACTATTATGGCAGGAGAGAATTGAGAGGCAGTTACTGGCCCGATTGAAACAGATAGATATATCGTTACGATCAGTATGCAGTAAAGTTGTAATCTCGAGAGTAGTGCTTTCATATTTACTTTTAAATCAAACATCTGGATATATTTTTTACAGGTTCAATTTTCTACCACATATGGCAAGAATTTTTTCTTGTTTGTCCGAAACCACCTAAATCAAAACTTATTTCAAAGCGAGTATCTTCGGGCAAATGATCTGAGCTTCCAAAACGCTTACTCAAATTGAGGGAGAAGTCAACACACTCATTTTCGAATGTCAACCCCGCAGAGGTACTTATGGTTTGATTACTAGCAATATCATGTCTAACATCAAACACACTTTTCCAATTATTGTTAATTTGCTGGGACCCTGCAATGGTCAGTTCGGTTATTTGTTTTTCTTGAGGGGCATTCTCTATAAAAGCGCTATAAAGTAAATGTCCTGATAAGGATGTTCTAGCACTTGTAAAACTGAGGTTGGTTTCAGATCTTCGCAATTGCAACTTATTGTTCATCAGTAAAGAATTTGATGCCCTTACAAAATCAGCATACTCCAAAAATCCAGAAATCAGCACGTCTGATCTTCGCCCTTTTAAGCCAGACAAAGGAGAAAACTGATCAAACTCTGCTAATCTAAATATTTGACCTATCTCAGCTCCTAATGACCGATTGGCATTAGATTCATTCAAGTACTGTACGCCTGAATTCAACCATAAACCAGATTCCTGCCGATCTTTTCCTGGGAATCGATTTGTTGAGAATAAATTTGTTCGATCAAAGTCAACTTGAATACTATCTTCATTTGTCTGGTCAGATATTTTCTGAACAGGGGAATATGTTAATTGTATTTTAGGATTTATAATTTCTTTTCCCCCAATGCTTTTTCTCATCATTGGAAATGATAAATCGGTGCTCAGGACTGGGTGCAAAATCAGGTGTTGCGAACTTTTGTCATGATCATGCCAAATGTTATAAAATGAACTAGAAAATGTTGCCAAAGCACCAAAATATAGACCGTTCTCTAAGGTTTTTTTTCTATCAAAATTCACCGTTTGATTGAACCTCAAGAATTTCTTTTTTGCTTCAATTAAGCCTAATAAAGATGTGTCTTGAGAAAAAATACCAAGATTGTCTGCTAGTGGTTGAACTGACTTGCTAGAAAAATAAGGAAAGACTAGAGGCTCTTTTTCGGTGGGAGTTCTCAAGGACTGAAAATAATATGCTTGAAGTCTGTCCGCACGGTAGTTTGCAAATTTAGTAAAACTGATGTCATTTGTAATTAAATCTGTGTCCCTATACCCGTATTTCATGAGGAAGTCTCTATTTGTAAGAAGCGTGACATCGTAATTTAAAAGAATTTTCCCAGGTAATTGTTGAAATCCTTTTGTATGGATAAATCCTTGAAATTTTTCTTTTGACAAAATAGGTTCTACTGCACCTGTTAGCTCCACTTGTGCATCCGAGAAAAAGGCTCTTAACTCACTTTCAATAAGATTGGTCTGGTTTGTCTTTAGCAATGAAACAGTTAAATCTGAATTCGGTGTTAATACTAGAAAAAAGGGCTGTTTTATCCCAAAACCTAATAAATCAGAGCTAATTATTGAGGGGGTGAGTAAACCTGATGCTCGCGTAACACCGGGTTCTGGAGTTTTTATATAAGGTGTGTAGAATACAGGGACCCCTCCTAACTCCAGCCAAGCGTTTAGAAAGACTAATGATTTTTCTTTTTGGTTATGGACTATTGATTTCGACTTTATATTCCAAATTGGCGGGCTCTTATCCTTTTCACAAATTTTGCAGGAAGTTCCCATGGAATTTTTGAACAATGTTTCACCTGATGGCTTATGCTGTATTTCTTGTGAAGAAATTTGAAAACTGTCTTCAAAAAGGGCTCTAACGCCCTTACTGATAGAGGCCTTGAGATCAGCTGAAACAACTGAAGATTGTGCGAAAATTTTAATATTACCACTGTCCAGAATTTGTAAGGGACCATAAACTTTTACTTGGTTAGTCCTCCTGTCATATACAATTTTCTTAGACAATAATTGCCGTTCTCCAGCAATGATTTTCACGTTACCAGATGCTATTATCTGCTGATTATTTTTAGAAATATTGATTTTGTCCGCAATTAGGTTCAGTTCCGGCTCGGAAAAAACAAACGAGGGGGTTACAATGCAGAGGAGAATAAAAATGCTGTACAGAATCTTATTTAACGGAAACAGCATTGTTAACCATCCTCCAAATGAAGCAGTAAACCGAGGGTGATCAATATTCCTGCCACTGGGGGGCCATGTGCGGCTAAAGTGATGGGTATCTGTTGAGCTTCTCCCAGAGATATTGCTACTCGATTAAGTGAAAAAAGTACAAAACCAACCAAGACAGAGACGAGTATGCGTAGCCCTGTCTGCCCAAATCTGGTGTAACGTAGAGAAAACGCAGCACCTATAAGCATCATAGCGACTAAAAATAAAGGTCTGGAAAGTTCATTTTGATAGAATAATTTATGTCTGGTTGCTGAGAAACCAGATATTTCTAATCTGCTAATAAAATTTGGGATGGACCAAAAACTTATTGCTCGTGGATCAGAAAAACTATTCAATATTTGGTCTTGGGTCAAATTAGTCCTTATGGAAACAGCAGGTTTTTCTTCAAATCTTATTTCATTGATTAAGGTAGTTTCAGAATTGTAATCCCAGATCTTAGCGAATTTTAATTCCCATCGATCTTCATTGATTCTACCTTTCATCGCAAAGATCCTGCGTTCCAAATTATCTTCACCATCGAATTGAAAAAATGTTAGGTCAAATAACTCTGTCCCAGTTGCATTAGTTCTATTAGCATGAACAACAACCTGGTTTATATCACTTGTCTCTCGCAACCAAATACCGTCTGCACTCACAGAGAAAAGATTTTTAGGTCTTAGTCCTAGATCTTCCAAGAAATTTTCTGAAGATTTAATTGATGCTGCAACGATTGGATTTCCTATGCTGGTGCCAATGCTTCCTATCATCACAGTGATACACATTGGTACCACCAAAATCCGTAAAGCAGATCTTCCAGAACTTCTTGTAATGATTAACTCATTATTTTTTGTCAAACTTAAAAAACAGGTTAAACTTCCCAACATAACAATGAGAGGGAGGGTTTCTAAGAGATGTATTGGTGATCTAATCAAGGCATTCTTAATTCCTAAAACTGCACTAAGCCCCTGTGAGGACATCGATGCCATCTGATCAGATCCATCAATAAGGATTATCAAAAAAGCTATAGCTAGAAAGGACCAGAAGAAGCTCCGCAAGTACTTCATACCAATGTAGAATGATAAAATCATGGATTTTCACTATGGGAAATTTTTTTGATCCTGGAATAAGGATTATTGATATTAATAGAAAATATAATCAGGCAGATTGAAACACATATACACAGAACTGCGGGACAATACAAAACCCAATAAAGTGAGCTATCATTAACCACAGTTGTTCTAAATGCGGATGTCAAGGACTGAACAAGAATAGCAAGTATTATTGCCACTATTATTGTATTAAAATAACCTCGTCTGTTAAAGCCACTTATGAGAAAAACAGAAAGAGCTAAGAGGGTGAGAGCCAGAGCAGCGAGCGGAGCAGCTAGTTTTACATGTGCTTCACTTATATATTCATTTTTGTGATAGGTGTGATCTGACCCATAATTATCCGGTTCTTGCAATATTTTTAAGGGTAGTATTTCTACTGGAGCTATACTTTTTCTGGAACCAGTTGGAAGAAAGTCGTTCAGTTTAAAACCCATACGGTTAAATTGTAATGTTGTTAGTGAAGATTGGCTTGAATCAGTGAGTTGTAATAAGCCATTTTGCATTACTAACATTAATCCACTAGGAGTGCGTGTCATGATTGCTTCTTTAGCAGAATAAGTTACTGTTTGTTCTTCTTGCCTCGCATCAGTAATAAATATGCCTTTAATTTCACCTAGATCGTTCGCTTCGCGTATGTAAATGGTGACACCATTTACAGGATGGAAAAACTGTTGATCTTTTATCAACCTATTTGAAAACTCTTGGCGAATTTCAAAAATTTTTGTTCGAAGTTTGTGTTGACTTATCGGAACTAGATAAATTGATAGAAAAAATAAAAAGATAAAAACCAGGCCACCAAAAAAGATAACCGGTCGAATGAGCTTAATATTTGATAAGCCAGCATTCATAAATATTATTAACTCAGACTCAGTAATTAGTTTATGAATAGCATAGAGGGTAGAGGCAAATGCTGCGATTGGAAGAACCAATAGCATTACTTGAGGTAATATGAGAATAGAAATGTCAACAAATACTATACCAGATTGACCATTGGAAATCACATCATCTAACCTTGGAAGAGCTTGGATCAACCATAGTATACCTACCAAGACAAAAGAAAAAAATGTAAAAGGCCTCATTTGTTGAATCAGAATATATCGATCAAAAATATTCACAAATAGCTCTCCAAAAAAAAATAATAGGGGTGTCTTGGAAGTTTCATTCTATCAGCATAGCGGGATTTGTCGCACTTTTTTCTAAAACTTTTACATTAAACAACTAGTAAATACCATTTCTAATGGTTTCTTTATGACACAGTTCCTACTCCCGAATGGGATGGCTAGGATCTTTCATTTGACTTTGATCTTTTGGCAAACTATTCATTAATCTAATACAATATTAAAACTTTAACCATGAACGAAAACGTTGTTCAAGTTATACAGTGGGAGAATAATTATGGCTGTCCAAAGGACACTGTCTATCATCAAACCAGACGCCACTCGGAGAAATCTCACTGGTGCTATTAACAATAAAATTGAAAAAGTTGGTCTCCGCATAATTGCACAAAAGCGAATTAAGTTGAGCAAAGAACAGGCAGGAATCTTTTACCTAGTGCATAAGGAAAGACCCTTTTATGATGAGTTATGTGAATTTATGGCTTCAGGACCCATCGTAGTTCAGGTTTTAGAGGGTGAAGATGCAATAGTGAAGAACAGAAAAGTCATGGGTGCGACCAATCCAGTTGAGGCAGAGGAGGGCACCATTAGAAAAGAATATGCACTCTCCACTGGCGAGAATTCGGTTCACGGTTCTGATGGGGAAACGACCGCAGCATTTGAGATTGGTTATTTCTTTTCAGGTTTAGAACTTGTAGGATAAAAATACTCAGTGACCCAAGTCTAATTTCTGAATAATATTTGAATTTCCTGATAGAAAATGTCGTAGTGTTTGGACATAGAGTTGGTGTTCTTTTGGCTTAAGTCTTTGAGACAAGCTTTCTGGCGTATCCTTTTCAAGGATAGCTATAGTGGTTTGACTTAAAATCATGCCTCCGTCTAAATCTTTGCTTACCTTGTGAACTGTTGCTCCATGTACATCAAGGTTTTTCTCAAGAATACGTCTGTGTGTATTTAAACCCTTTAGAGAAGGCAGTATAGAAGGATGAATATTGAGTATTTCACCAGAAAATTTTTTCAGGAATTTTGAGCTAAGAATTTTCATAAAACCAGCAAGACAAACTATCTGGATATTATTGGATGTTAACAATTCAAAAAGCTGATTTTCAAAACTATTTTTCCCAAAAGCTGTTGGATCTTGTACTAATGAAATTGCTGGGACACCGAGCTTTTCGGCTCTTTTAAGACCTAAAGCATCTGTGTTATCAGATATAACTATCGCTATTTCACCCGGATGGTCTTGTTTTTTTATATCTTTGATTAAGGCTTCCATATTGGAACCTAATCCTGAAATTAATATGGCAATCTTTATCTTTTCTGGCATGGCAAGAAATACTATTCGTAGGTACTTAAATTGCCTAGATAGGCATCGGCTTTTGCATCTACTACTTGGCCTATTTCTAAGAAGGGCTCGTTCAATTTACTTAAATAATTCTTAACAGTACTGAGATTTTCTCCTGAAACAGCGCCTATCATTCCAATTCCACAGTTAAAGGTTCTCAGGGCCTCCTCCTGGGTCATTTGTGAATGGTCTATAAACCATTTCATGGTGTCAGGCACTTCCCATGTTGTTAAGTCAATCTCAAAGGAGCAATGCTTTGGTAATATTCGTGGTAAATTCTCTGTTATCCCACCACCTGTTATGTGGGAAAGACCACTGAACCCCCCGTTCGTTATGAGTGATCCCAAAAGGCTTTGATAAATTCTAGTAGGCTCAAGTAAAATGTCGGCTATGGATTTACTGGGGGCAAAAGGACACTCAGAGTCCCATTTTAGACCTTGCTCATTAACAATCTTACGGAGAAGAGAATAACCATTAGAATGAAAGCCTGAAGAAGGTATACCAATTAAAAAATCACCGGGTTTAACATTTTTAGGAAGTTCATTTCCCCGTTCCATTGCTCCAACTGCAAATCCTGACAAGTCAAAGTCTTCCCCATAATATAAATCAGGCATTTCAGCTGTTTCTCCACCCACAAGAGCACAACCTGCCTGTTTGCATCCAGTAATTATTCCATCGAGCACTTTAGCTGCATTGCCTGCGTTTAATTTCCTCGAAGCATAGTAATCCAAAAAAAACAGAGGTCGTGCACCCTCACAAATGAGATCGTTTACACACATAGCAACAAGATCTATACCTATTGTTTCAGTTTTTCCTGTATCAATGGCAATTTTTAATTTTGTTCCAACTCCATCAGTAGCAGAAACAAGGATAGGATCTGAGAACCCAGCACTCTTTAGGTCAAAAGATGCTCCAAAACCCCCCATGCTTCCGATTACGCCTGGAATATTAGTTTTCTGGACTTCCGATTTTATTAAGGAAACAAATTTATTCCCTTCATCGATATCCACTCCAGATTCTTTATAGCGAGAGGATTTTTCGGTGATTTTAATATCTTTACCCATGTAATATCTGATTCATCATTGTTAAAGATTTAAGTATAAAGGTTGCTCATGTTTAGGGATAGTTTTATTAAAACTTTTTTATTTTGAATTTGCAGAGTTTCTTGCTTTAAGTTATATGAGAAGTTCCAGATCCAGTATGTCGAGTGGTATTGGTTCATAACTGGGGGCGAGTAGCTCAGTTGGTTAGAGCAGAGCGCTCATAACGCTTTGGTCGCAGGTTCGAGTCCTGCCTCGCCTACCAAACTTATTCAATGATATCAATGGTTTAGGTGATTTTAGGGGGTTAAGATTCCATTTTGGGTTCCAAAATTTTGGAATTTGCCGAAAGATACCCTTTTGGTCGCAGGAAAATGAAGCTTAGGATTGCTGTAGGTAGTCTGTTTCTTGGTTGTTTTCAAACTTTCTATTAAAAATTGGAACTATGAATCCCTGATCTCATGGCATCATAAAATTTAGCACAAGTGTCGTTACTGATCCCACTCTACCCAGCACCGTCTACAAATCCATTGTTTCTGAGATTAACAATTTTAGAGGTTAGATTTTTCAAGGCTTATCTTTATTCATGTTTAGTGCCCCCATGCATACTGAGATCTCCTGACATCGACTCCTGCAGCAATGACCCGGTTATTCTTGTCTGGGAAGCAAATATCTGCCGAGATTGCAACACCAGAGGAATCAAATTCGTATTCAGGCCAAATGTGTGTCTTATGTCCTAATTTAGACAACTGATCTATTATTAAAGGGTCAATTCGCTTTTCAAGGCTTAATCTTCCATTGTCATGCACGTTTGGATAAAAACTATCAGGAAATGAGAGTGTAGTAAAACGTGCCGCTTCAACTGCTTGTTGGGCTGTCATATTGAAAACAACAAAATTTAAGAATGTTTGTAACATTCCTTGAGGAATGACATCACCACCGGATGCACCAAGTGTCATAAGCTTTGGCTCTTTAATAGATTTTTTTGTGAATATTGCTAAAGCAGGAGATGGGGTTAAGCGAGGCCTTTTTCCAGGTGCTATGGCTGCTGGATGTAATGGATCTAATCT
Organism: uncultured Alphaproteobacteria bacterium; assembly: GCA_902599445.1. Classification (GTDB taxonomy): domain Bacteria; phylum Pseudomonadota; class Alphaproteobacteria; order Rhodobacterales; family Rhodobacteraceae; genus CACIIZ01. The sequence goes on along the minus strand of CACKFK010000024.1, from coordinate 10,330 downwards.
TGATTGAACCCCACGAGGTGAAACTATGATACCTAGGCCCTCAACTATCGGGTTACCATCTATTGTATCACTTGGTGAACAACTAAAAGCATTTCCATACTTATCTATTATTGAAAAATACGTGGTATCTCTCTTTCTTTTTTTAGGCGCGCTCAATGTGGGTAAATCTTCTAAAGATGAATGATTTTTGATCATTGATTGTAATTTCTTGATATGGCTCACTTTTAGCAACTCATCTAGATCACAAGGCGGTTCTCGAGAGTCACCATAATATTTTTCCCTTTCTGAGAATGCTATTTTCATAGCTTCAGTGACAAGATGAATATACTGAGTTGAATTGTGTCCTAAAGATTTGATGTCAAACCCATCTAGAATGGACAAGCTTTGAAGCATTACAGGACCTTGGCTATAAATGCTTCCAGTAAATATTTGCCATCCCTTGAATTTGTAGCTTGGGGCCAAATAAACTTCATTTCTAAAATTCTTGAGGTCATCAGTTGTCATCCAACCCCCACCATCCTTTACCCAGTTAACAATTTGTTTTGCTACTTTTCCTGTATAAAAAGCTTTACGCACTTTCTCTAGGGCAGATGTTCTGTCAGTACCAGTTTCAGCAGCTCTCATATTTTTTAAGAGCCTAGCTAGATCATTTTGTTTTAGAATTTCCCCGACATTGGGTGGTCTATTCTTTGGCCAATAAATTTTTTTAGTAGATTCCCATGATTTAAAAGTCTGCCCCATTAATGCAAAGGCATTGGCTGTTCTAAGGTCTAGGGGAAAACCATTTTCTGCATAGAAGATCGCTTGCTCACTTAATTCAGAAAAACTTTTCGTCCCAAACTTTGATAAAGCTGTTATCCAAGAATCTAAAGCTGCAGGTATTATAGAGGATGGTGCTCCTTCTGGAATGTCAGAATTATGCCTATATAGGTAATTTTTAAGGGAAACTGTTTCGCTCCATGTTCCAACACCACTTATACACCAAATTTTATTTGAATTAGCTTGTCGAAGGATTATTGGGGCAACTCCGCCTAAATTACACATATCGGCTTGAATAACATTACTGGCTAGACCAGCCGCTACGCCTGCATCAATTGCATTTCCATTTGCTTCAAGGACATTCGATGCAACCTTTGCTACTAAAGGGTGACCAGCTGTAATCATATAGTTATTTCCTAGCAAAGTTGGTCGCATGGACTCTGGTGGAGGGAATAAATTTGGGACTGGAGAAGTATAATTTCTCATGCCTCCACCAAGGGGGTGCTGGTTTTCGCTAAGTTTATCGCTTGTCATGGCGTTATCCTCTTTTAGCTATCGATCCATGCACCACAATCAATTCTCACATTACTACCAGTAATACCACTTGCCATGTCAGAAGCTAAAAATACAGCAAGATTTGCAACTTCCTCTGGTTTTACGAGCCTTTGGGCTGAACCACTTTTTGCCATTTCTTCTAGGACTATTTGCGGAGATATTTTTATTCTAGCAGCGATTTTATTTGCAACATCTTTGAGCATAGGACTATCTACATTTCCTGGGCTTATACAATTTACTCGCACGTTATGTGGTGTCATCTCAGCGGCAAAAGACTCAACAAATCCAATCAAACCAAATTTACTGGCACAATAAATTGAAGCACCGGCCTCACCCCTTAAACCTGCGGATGATGAAAGAAAAACAAATGAGCCAAAGCCTTGAGTGGCCATTCTTTTTCCATAAACTGCAGCGATATGAAAAGCACTGTCCAGGTTAGCAGACATAACTTTTCTATATTCCTTCCAATCAGTATCAATAACGTTTGAGTCATGATTTAGACCTACTGCGTAAATTACACTATGTATGCTTTTAATTTTTTTAGCTGAGTTAATTACGTCTTCGATATTGGAAACGTCACATTTGAGGAATTTGTTCTGTTTTGATGCTTGACTTGGATAATTTAAATCAATCTCAGTTACATCTGAACCTGCATTTTTAAGTACCTTTACGCAGGCACTACCTATTGCTCCATTTGCACCAATTACTAAAGAATTATGCTGGCTTTCAAAAAAGAATTTCATTTCTTAAGGTCCTTTAGCCATCATTATGAGCATATTTTTAATAGAATCGTAGTTTGGAACGACTACTTGTTCTAGTGATAGCGCTGCTGGAATTGGCACATCTGGTACTGCGTGTCGTTTGATTTGTCTCAAGGAAGTTGGATCAATGTTTTCTACAACCCTTGTTATGATTTCACCAGATACCCCAAAACTTTGGTAATCTTCATCTACAACCAATAGTCGCTGAGTTTTGCGTACCGATTGTAAAACAGTTTCAATGTCTAGAGGTACCAAGGATCTCAAATCAATAATTTCTACGTCAATTCCTTCTTTCGCTACCTCATAAGCACTTTTTAGGGCGAGCTCAACAGAATAACTAAGCGTTACTAGAGTGATATCAGAACCAATTCGCGGCTTCGCTGCTTTTCCAATGGGTACTGTATAAGTATTTTGGGGTACTATGGGGTTGGAAAGGAAAGATCGTGCTCGTTTCAATAAAAGTTCTTTGTGTTCAAAAAATATGACTGGATCATTAGATCTAATGGCCGATGCCATCAGTCCTTTATGATCATAAAGGGAAGAAGGTACTACAATTTTAAGGCCTGGTAGGTGGGCTAAGGTTCCCCACAAACACTGAGAATGTTGTGCAGCGGATCCTATGTTTCCAGCAGCTGTCTTGACAACTATGGGCATTTTTACTGCACCACCCGACATGTAATGGATTTTGCCAATGGCATTATAAATTTGTTCCAGGCATACTCCTAGAAAATCAGCGAACATAATTTCAATTATAGGTCTTAGGCCTGACATTGCCATGCCAACGCCCATCCCGGTAAATGTCATTTCCGAAATGGGCATATCTCTTACCCTATTCTCACCAAATTCAGAAAAACAGTTTCTGCTTGCCCCGAAAACACCACCGCATTTGCCAACATCCTCCCCGATCAAAATAGTATTCTCATCTTGTTGCATTTCTTGAAAAATGGCTTCCGCAATAGCTTCTGAGCCATTCAAATTTCTATCAATTTTATCATTATTAGCCATCAGTTTTCTCGCAGAAAATGTAGTTGAGGGCAGTCTCTGGTAAAGGCATCTTTTCACCTCTAACTCTTTTCAGAAGTCCAAACATTTTTTGTTTTGAGGTTTGAAAAATATTTTGAATTTCATTTTCAGTAAGTACTTTTAGTGAGAGTAGCTTCTTTGAGTATGTAGTTATAGGATCGCCCTTCAACATATTTTGCTTTTCAGTTTTACTTCTGTAATGATCAGTGTCTCCTTCATAGTGTCCTCTGAAACGGTTGCATACAGCCTCTAATATAGCAGGGCCTTGATTTGATCTTATATGACTTACAGCCTCTTCCACAGCCTCGCTTACAATGTCAGGGTCATCTCCATTTACGCATTTACCCCAGGCAGAATAAGACTTTGCTCTTTCGGCAATTGTTTCTGTTGCTAGAACTTTTGAAATTGGAACAGAAATCCCGTATCCATTGTTTTCTACCAAAACAAGTAGGGGAAGTTTCCAGGCTCCAGCTATATTGAGGGTCTCGTGAAAGGTTCCATGATTAGCGGCACCATCTCCTATCACTCCAATTGCTAAACTATCTTCTTTTCTCATTTTAAATGCATAAGCATAACCCAGTGCAACAGGGAGTGATTGACCTACAATGCCTGTAGCAGAGAAGTTTTGCTTTAAAGAAAAAGGATGCATGTGTCCACCAAACCCTTGACAGATGCCTGTTTTCTTTTCAAAAATTTCTGACATTAGTCTGTAGGGATTAACCCCCTTTATTAAAGCATGATAGTGATTTCTATGGGTCGACACTAATGCGTCACTATTTTTTAGGTGCCCTAGCAGTCCGGCACTAATAGCCTCTTGTCCAATCCCAGTGTGTAGTTCTCCATGAATTTCCATTGTTGGGACGCCCTCCAGGCAGGCCTCATCAAAAAACCGCATTTCCACCATCGCTTTGAAGCGCTCAATTTGATTCATCTTTTGTCTCCGGATATTTGGCTTCTGAAATTTCAAAAAATGTTCCACTTGGTTCGCAGAAATAAGCAGCTCTGCCCTCAGGAAATTTTGTAATACTTCCCAGAGGTTTTGCTCCAAGATCGGTTACTTTAGCAATGCACGATTCCATATTTTTAACATTAAATGCTATATGACCCTGACCTGGGTGGAGAGGTAATTTTGGAGGAACAAAACCGTCGGGGTTCAATCCATGAAACTGAAGTAGTTCTAAGAGATGATCAGATCCTGGAATAGACAACTGTGCGAGACTACATGATAGGTTTTTCACTCCTGTTATACTTTCAATCTCTTTTTTAATATTGCTTTCTTTAAAAATAACCTCAAAACCGAACGCTTCTACATAGAAATTGATGCACGCCTCTAGATCTTTTGTAGATAAACCTGAATGGATTAATTCTTTTGAGTTCATAACATCATCTCTAAAAAAGCTTTAGTTCGCGGATTGGTTGCATTGCTAAAAATTTTTTCTGCAGATCCAATTTCTACAATTTGGCCATGGTCCATCATGACAACTTTATCAGCAACCTCTTTAGCAAAGCCCATTTCATGAGTTACTATGATCATTGTCATGCCTCCATTAGCCAACTCTTTCATGACTTCCAGTACTTCTCCAACTGTTTCTGGATCCAAGGCGGAAGTCGGTTCGTCAAAAAGCATCAATATGGGTTTCATGGCAAGAGCCCTGGCTATTGCCACTCGTTGCTGTTGTCCTCCAGATAACTGGGACGGATAAGAATAGCACTTTTCTTCCAATCCTACCCGTTTTAGTAAATCCTTAGCTTCATCAATACTTTCTTTGACATCAGTTCCCAATACCTTAGTTGGTCCAATTGTTATATTTTCAAGAGCATTGAGATGAGAGAAAAGATTAAATTTTTGAAATACCATACCAATATTTCTACGCTGCTTTGAGGTTTTCGTTTCATTAAGTGGTATTATTTTACCATTTAATTCTTTAAACCCTATTAGATCATTTCCAACAGTAATTTTGCCTGAGTCACATGTCTCCAAGAAATTAATACATCTGGCGAGTGTTGTTTTTCCTGAACCAGATGGTCCGATAATACACATGACCTCTCCCTTTTTAATTTCTAGTGAGATATCTTTCAACACATCTGAGTTCCCAAATGATTTACACAGATTTTCAATTTTAACTAAAGGACTCATTTGTCATCTGTTATTTGAAAGTAGGTTTCTTGATTTATATTTCTTCTTGAAATTTTGCTCAGCTGGCAATTCATGTTTGCTATAATATGCTTCCACATGTTTTTGTATAAAACCCATAATTGTTATTAAAATTAGGTACCAAATTGCCGCAATGACAAATAACTCAAATGTTCTAAATGTAGCAGCGTTCAGTTGCTGTATTGTTCCAAATAATTCCCTAATCCCAATAATAGCTAGAAGCGAAGTTCCTTTGATCATAAGTGTAAATTCATTCCCTAGCGGTGGGATAACAATTCTTATGGCTTGTGGTAAAATTATCCATCTCATGGCAGTAAAAGGTGACATGCCTACAGCACGGGCTGCATCAAATTGGCCTCTATCTATTGAAGAAATTGCTGCCCTGAAAATTTCAGCCATATATGCTGCCTCATGTAATGACAACGCCAAAATGGCAGCTTGCATTGGCCCAGACAAAGTAAATGGTCCTATAACAATATCTGGGTATTTATATAAACCGGCAGCTGCAACCCCAGTATAGACTATTACAAGCTGAACTAGTAGAGGTACACCTCTAAATATCCAGATATATAATTTACCTAGTTCACGTAACCACCATCTTTGTGACATCCGAAGCAGGGCTACAAACAGGCCTCCAATGACACCTAGAGTTTGGGCTACAAATGCTATGGAGATTGTTAGCCAAACTCCATATAAAAGAATGTCTGGAGGGTTAAATAGGTACTCAAAGAAAAATGGAATGTCTAAATTAAGATTTCCCATAAAATCGATCCAAACTTCCATTTCTAGGGGAATTTATTTACCCCTAGAAATGTGCAAACCAAGAAACTTAGTTTTATTTTATTGTCATGGCTTCAAAGCCCCATTTATCAAGGATTACCTGATACTCCCCAGAGCTTATCATTGCATTAAAAGAATCTTTAATTGCATTGTGCAAATCTTTATCTTTATGCAGTGTTGCTATCCCAACGGTTAAAGTTAGCAGTTGTGGGCTAGCAAGTCTAACTAGGCCAGGTTTCTGCTTATTAAAATAACCTGCTTGATCAGTAGAACCTAAATAGACATCTGCCAAACCTGCAATTAATTGTTGAAAAGCATCGGTACCTTTTGCAAGAGCAACAATTGTCATCTTCTCTTTACCTGAAGAAGCAATGGCCTCATTTGCTGAACTCAACTCTTCTTCCAAATAAGATCCAACAGCAACAGAAACTTTAAGACCCGATAAATCTTCGAGTGTTTCAAAAGACGCCGAACTATCTGCTTTAGTAAGTAATGAATTCCCAGCAATTGCATAGTCCACAAAATCAACAACTTCGCGTCTTTTCTCTCTATTCGCTAGCCCAGAAATAATTGCATCACACTGTCCCGCTTGTAGTGCTGGAATAAGACCATCAAACGATATGTCTTTGTGTTCTGCAGAAACACCCATACCTTTTGCCACAGCTGCTGCGATATCTATATCAAAACCTTCAGGTTCATTTGTAGCAGGGTTAATCATTTCCCAAGGTGGGTAAGCTAATTCAGTACAAAACAATATTTGTCCCTTAGATTTGATGTTTGCGGGTGCATTTACAGCCGCATTTGAATTAGTTACTATTAGTAATGTAAGTAAACTTAATAAGGTGATAACTTTAAGTTTAATATTCATGAATAATAGCATTTTTTCCTCCCATTCTGTAATTTTTCCCCTATGGAAACCCTTAATTCCTATAGAATTAAGTCTTCAGAAAATAGCCATAGGTACTCCAGGCTAATTCAATATAAAAATTGATGTCAACTTTAAGTTTTAGTGGTAATTTTTACTAGTAAAGTTTGATAGTAAAATAATACTCTACTTAAATTTATTGAAATCACATAAAAAAGTAGCTTCATTCGCGCCAGGTTCCTTCCCAAAATAATTTGGGAAATTGCGTAAGGGTTTTAAATGCTCCAAGCCTAGGAGACCCTATAATAATTCCCTCAGTCTTTTGCATAAGCTCTTTTTGAGATTTTTCTATTAACTCTGGATTTGATAATAAATTTACTATAGTTAATGCTAACGCTTCAGACACCATAAGTGGTCCAGCATTACTTGCTTTATTCCCCGACAGGGCAGTCCAAGCCCAATGATGAATTGGAACTTCTAAGGGATATGCCCAATTCAATCGGCCTAAAGGTATCCGCCAGCTTACCTCTCCATCATCCTGACCAAAATAATCAACGTCTTTGTCATAATAACCTATCTTTTTATCCAATGTCATGGGTTTTCCGGGTTCCAGTTCTGCAACTAACTTTTCCATAAAAATCAGGTCTTTAGTTGACCATTTAGGTGGTCCGACTTGCTCTAGTGCCTTAAAAAGTTCCTTACCTAAAATTTCATTGGGTAAATAACCTCTGGTTTCAGAAATAAATTGATGGTGAAATTCAATCTTCAGTTCTGACGAAAGATTACGTGAAATATCAATGATTGCATTGTATGCTGCTTGTACTTCATTGAAGTCAAAACCCCTGGTTGCGTACCAAACTCGGCTTTCCTCAGGTGTGATGGTGGGTATCATCCCTCCTTGGCGGATAACATGCCGAAATAGTATTTGAGGGAAATTCGGTTTAATCTTCTGCTGTACACTTTGTATCAGACTTTCTACTGCTGTAAGTGCATTAATTTCTGATACATTCCCTCCGTGCCCTGATTTGCCTTCAAAAATCAGCTCCCCTGCAACAACAGATTGGCAAGGTCTAACCATTGATCCATTTTGATAATCTCCATGAGAAGTCAATATACAATCCAGATCAGAAAAAGCTCCATTATTTAGCAGAGCAATTTTACCCCATAATATTTCCTCTGCAGGGCATCCAATAACAGAAATGTTACCGGCAATATTAAGATTTTTGCATACTTTGGCTGCTATAATGGCTGCTCCTGAATTTGCAGGTCCGATATGATTGTGTCCGCATCCATGGCCTGCTAATTTACTAGTGCCTTTTCTTTTGGGTGTCGCTTCATTTCCCAAACCAGGCAAAGCGTCATATTCAGCTATTATTCCAATATTTGGGCCAGAAACCTTAGGTTTTGATTTAGCAATGAAGGAAGTTGGAATGTTATGTGCACCAATAGTAACTTGAAAGTCATTCTGTCTTAGCCAACTAACTAAATTTGCTGATGAAACTTTTTCCATGCAGGGAAGCTCGGGGTTTTTCCATTGCTCAAGAAACAGGTTTTCCATGGTATTTTTTAGCTCAATAAACTCTCTATGGACCACATCATTTATGTAATTTTTATGCATCAATACGATCTACTTCAGTTTTTTGCTCTAATTTTTATTATATCAATAAATTAGAAAGATCCTATATCTTGTTTTTCTAGGCTGGATTTTGCTTTATGTTTTCAAAAATCAATAGGTTAAGTTGTTTCTAGGTTTTAGCAATGTAACCTCCCACCTCGGCAACCATTTGGTCGTAGGCATTAGTTGCCATTTTAGTTGCCAATCTTTCAGGTGGGTCCATCAGAGCAGATCAAGACAACAATAAAGGCAGCCCGTCAAGCCATAGTACCACCGTCAACGATAAATGGCTGTCCAGTTGCGTAAGCACCTGAGTCAGAGAGCAGATACATCACGAGAGGAGCAATTTCTTCGGCTTGGCCTAATCGGCCCATTGGTTGTCGTTTTACAAACCAGGCTCGTGCCTCTTCTTCTGATCCAAGCTTTTTAGCCATTTCTTCCATTCTTTCCTGCCAGGAAGGGGTTTCAATCGTACCCGGACAGATAGCGTTGCACCTTACACCATCTGCCATAAAGTCTACTGCTACAGACTTTGTGAGCCCAATTACTGCTGCTTTAGAAGCACCATAGGCCGCGCGAAATGCAAACCCTTTTATTGATGAAGCACCTGACGCCATATTCACAATCGAACCACCTTTTTGTTTTATTAGACCAGGAAGTGCAGCTCGAATAACGAAATACATACTGTCTAAGTTTATAAGAAATGATTTCCGCCACTCGTGTTCATCGGCCTGAAGTATATTCCCATGATGAACCCAACCAGCCATATTAACAATCCCGTCAAAGTCTGGTTGGTTAGCAAAATATCTCTGCACGTCTTTTGGCTTGGTAACATCCAAAGCTGAGATTTTTACATCATACTTTTGTAAAGCCTTCAGCCCATCAGGTGAAACATCAGTGGCGTAAACTTCAGCGCCTGCGAGGGCCGCAAGTTTTGCCACACACTGACCCATCCCAGCAGCAGCACCGCTTACAAATATCTTCTTCCCATCTAAACTTATCATAATTATACTTCACCGCTTGCTTATTAAATTGACGTTAAGATTAATTAATCAACTGAATCAACGCTCCCCGAGTGGCCTGATGTCCGAGATTAATATCTTCTGTCTTCGTCCAGTAATCAAGTGGCTTGTGCATAAGATTGGTATTTGGCATGTCAAAAAGGACTAGACTCGCAAGGGTACCCCGAGTATTATTATGTCCTAGCCCCTATTGCTTCAATAGTAAATTTATCATTGCTCGGCCATATGTGCGGCGGCTGGCCCGCGAACAATATTTTTAATAAAATGAACCCATAGGTAGTTCCGCCAAAGGGCAGGAGAGCCGCAACCGTTTTTGGGTCGCTGGTCATCTGCCCGCGCGCATCAACGGCCACGTCCTTGGGCAGTGAAATGCCCTTTGCCTCATAATCACGGACGCGGTTCCAGGGCAGTACGCTGGTCGCCATATCCACAAGATAAGGGCGCTCGCCCACTACAGGGGCAGCGAAAGCAATTGGATTAGTGCCGTGGAAGGGCGAGACCCCGTCATGCAATAGTACGAACGCATCGGCATTACAGAAGGCAAAGGCGACAAGACCCTGTTCAGCGGCCTCAAGCACATAGCAGCCAGCCGCGGCAAAATGCGAGGAGTTGATCACGGATACCCCAGCAATACCCGTTTCTTGGGCTATGGCGGAACCTTCGGAAACAGCACGATAACTCGCATAATGACCAAAGCCGTTATCGGCATCCACAGTCGCTGCACTTGCTGCCGTTCGGGTGACTTTAAGTTGCGGATCAGGGGCAATCCTACCGCCGGCAAGTACCCGCAGATAG
>CACKFK010000023.1 GCA_902599445.1 uncultured Alphaproteobacteria bacterium | reverse complement strand
TTAATGATATGAATGTGGAAACAATCACTAACCCAGCTACTGTTTTTGAATCAGCGTTATATTTGTTTGCTAAAAGATATGATGTCACTGCTACTGGTGTTGAAATTTGTAGCAAAAGAATTGAAAATGGAATTTCATCCAGTAAAAAAATATGTCCAATAATTATTCCTACCGATAAACAGAGCAATACTTTGAGAAGGCTATATCCCACGGCATTTTTTAAATCATTGGATTTAAGACCAGCTACAGCTACCCCAAGGGTAATTAACATTAATGGTATGCCCATTTGGCCAATTAACTGAAAGGTGGATGTTAGAAATTTTGGGGTGGACCAACCAGTAATGAGAAAAAATGCACCAAGTATGGTCGCTATTATCAAAGGTTCATTCTTAAAAATTTGTAGCGAATGGGTGCTGCCTGATATAAACCAAATCCCTATTGAAAAGGATAAAATAGCAGTCACAGCAAAAATTGTAACAGCATAACCAAGGCCAATTTCTCCAAAAGCAAAGTACGCTAATGGAAGACCTATATTGCCAGTATTTCCAAATGATAATGGAGCTAAATATGTTTTGAAACTTATCTTCCTCAGTTTTATGAAACATGCAAAAAAGATGATGATAACGAAATAAGTCAAGGAAGTTGCTACTGCCAGGCGAAATAGATGTTCTGAATCAATAGTAGTTTCCATTAGTGAAACAAAAATTAAACATGGTACTGCTATGTTCATGCTTAGACGGGTTATGAACTTTATAGGGTATTCAAACCCAAATTTGACCCAACAAAAACCTAGTGAGGCTAGAAAAAAAATTGGGAAAATTACTTCAAAAACTCTGATAAAAACCATAAGACTTACTCACATTACTTTGATATTATTGTATCGAGTGGAAACTGATTCAGAGTAGTGATATCGGCACCTTCCGTACTCTTTTCTTTATACATGCTAATAGTGTTCGTCCCGAGCATTATTTAAGTCTTATCAGTATGTCTATAGAAATGAATAAAACTTAAAATCAAGGAACCAAGAAATGAACTAAACTGATCGATACCTTTCTCTAACAAATTTTCATTTCTCATTGGATTGGTATTAATTGCGAGCACTTCTAAGTTTCCACTCAATGTAATGTGTTCCTAAGTGCTGATGTTTTTTGTATGAGTATTGTAAATTGAGTTAAAAAAATAATAAAGATAAAAGCTGCAGGTTTTTTATTTGAGTATACCTAAAAACTAATAAATATTAGCTTGCAGTAGGTTCTATAAAATGGGTCATGATTTAGAAAAAAAAGGGGTAGTGAGATTAGAAATGTATAGATCTATAATAGAAAATTACCATGATAAAATTAAAGGAAATTGACATGAATGAATCTGTTATCACTAAGACATCAGAGTATTTTAAGAAAAAAGGAATAATTTTACCTACCCTACAAGAACTTTGTAATCCTGAAAAAATAAATGGGGATATAAAATCAAAGCTGAAATTTATCAAAAAAGATTCAGTTAATCCCCTTAATTTGTTCAGGGTGCACTGGTTCAACAGCAGAAATGAAAATAACTTTTCTAAAGTTCCTGAACATATAGTTCTACCTAGTGAACTTACGGGAGTGGAAGCAAAAATAATAGTGAATATAGGTCGGTTATTTCCATTAATTGATGCCCATAAGGTGCTGGCAGCATATGGTTGTCTACTCCCAAGAATTTTGAATGGAAGCTTTGACTATCAGGTTAACAAAGCTATTTGGCCTTCCACAGGCAATTATTGTCGTGGTGGGGTGGCAATCTCTAAAATTTTAGGTTTGAAGAGTGTTGCTATATTGCCAGAGGGTATGAGTAAGGAGCGATTTTCTTGGTTGGAGAAATGGGTTGAAAATAAAGACGATATAATAAGAACGCCTGGAACAGAAAGTAATGTCAAAGAAATTTATGATGCTTGTAATCAACTGAAACGAAATAGCAAAAATGACATAATTAATCAATTCGACGAATATTATAATTATGCAATTCATCGGGCAGTTTCTGGACCATCCTTCGAAAAGTCTTTTCTTAAAGTGAAAGGAGACGGGAACTTAAAGGCTAGGCTCTATGTTTCCGCATCTGGATCGAGTGGAACTCTAGCAGCTGGGGACTACTTGAAAGAACATTTAAATACCAAGATTGCAGCCGTGGAAGCAATTGAATGCCCTACCTTACTCTATAATGGCTATGGAGAGCATAATATTCAGGGGATTGGTGACAAGCACGTTCCGTTAATTCATAATGTGATGAATACTGACTTCGTGGTAGGTGTATCTGACAAGTCAACTGATGAACTAAATATGGTTTTTAATACTGATGTAGGGCAAAATTATTTAAAGAATAGGAAAGGTTTAGAGCCAAGTTTAATTAAGAGATTCCCGGAGTTTGGTTTTTCTGCCATTGCAAACATAATTGCTTCAATAAAACTGGCAAAATATTTAAAACTTGGAAGCAATGATGCCGTCATAACTGTAGCGACGGATGGTGCTGATTTGTATGGTTCTGAACTGAAGAAAGCCATCGATACATTTAAAGGGGTATATGACGCAACATCCTGTGCAGAAATATTTGGGCACCATCTAAAAGGTGCTTCAGTCGATCATGTGCTTGAGCTCAATCAAATGGAAAGAGAAAGAATTTTTAACCTTGGTTACTATACGTGGGTAGAACAGCAAGGCATCAGCATAAAAGATTTTGAAGATCGCAGAAATCAAGGGTTTTGGGATATGCACTATACTAGTATGATTTCTTTAGATGAGAAGATAGATGAATTCAATTCAATCCAATAAATTAATAAATAATACAAGAATTTGGTTTTGGACTTTAATATTTTCACTTTTCGTGAACCTATGTTCATTTGCTAGCGGTTCAGAAAGGTTAGAGTTGTATTTTTTGTCTGAGAGAATATTAAACAGTAAAATTGTACCAATTGAAACTGTTATACAATTTAATAATAAATCCAGATCCTTAGGATTTGAAGGATTAAGTGCTGTCCCAAAGCAAAACTATACGGTTGCCATTAATCGATCTATTTTTCCGATATTTGCGTATTCAGACAACATTAATGGAGGTAATTTGAGCCAAACTATTCAAATAGGGGAGCTTACCTTTGTGGGAGAGGAAGATGCAAATGCAAAATCAGGATTAATTATTGGAGGAGGGGCCTTCTTAGGAATAAAAAGGCAGTACGGGCGAGGCAAATATATAAATGTCAAAATTAATGCATCTTTAGCTGGTGCTCCTGCCCATGATTGGTTGCAGGTAAAGAGTGAATCAATAACGGCATGTTCAAAAAATCACATCAAGGAATGGATGTTTTTTGACACCTGTGCAAGTTGGGCTCATAATAAAAGAGAATTCTCAAATACAATCAATAAAAGCATTTTAGCTTCAATTACACGCTTATTTCGCTCTGAAAAAATATTTCATGAAGGGTCATTCATTGTAAAAAGTGTTATCTCTGATAATTATCAACAAATACAAAGCACATTCGTCTTAAATTCGTTATTGCCGAATGGTTTTAAGACAAATCTTCACCTAACATCTGGTCAAAACGTAAAAGACTTTATTGCACTAAATTACTCGACGGGTATTTCTGTACAAAAGCTTATAAACAAAAAACCGTTTAGTTTTTCGCTTAAACAAACATTTTATGATGGTGGAATGTTTTTAGGAACAGATAGACAGGACACTACTAGGCAAATATCTATCTCGTATCCCGTCTACGATGGGGTTAATATATCTATGGGATACGTGAAAAATGAATCTACCATAAATTCTTTTAGTTATAGTGGACCTCTGATAAATGTATCTCTTCCTAGTTGGAGCTTTTAGTCAGTTAGTAATAAAGATTTGATGCTTCTTCACAGTTATAAAGGATAATTTTTTGCGAATATTCGGTTATTGTTTCTTCCCAGCGAAAGTTGCGACATAATTAGCTTCGCTACCAGCACTATATGCCATTCCATGTACCCCATTGGCATTTGTACCAGCAAAAAACCCCTTTAAGTTAGAAGTATCTGTGCCCCCTCCTGTAGTGCCTATAGTTCCAGAACTGCCGGAGAATGAACCATCTGAAGAATTGATTGCAATATTGGTTTCACCGAAAGAATAAGTATTAGTATTAGCTGAGATTGAACCAGTCTGATTAGAAAAATTAGCTGTCATAGAAAAAGTCCCCTGTTCAAAATCAACTGTTGCTCCGTTTTTGTAAAATGCGACAGCTCCCGCATAACCAAAAGAACCAGTTGGTAATCCATTTACTTTACTTCCGGCAGTAAAGACCCCATCAACCCCATCAATTGTTATTTCTCCTGCAGAGGCATGCTCTTCAGTTCCGTTTGTTATGAAGTAACCAGCGTAATCTATGTACACAGTTTTCCCACTTGAAGTTGTTCCTCCCTCCTCGGCTTCATATCCAAGCTCATCTTCACCATAGCTTAAATACTCTAAATTTGCGTCCCCAGAGAGACTGCTAGTTACCGAATTTATATCCAGGTGAGCTGCTGTATAGTTTGCTGATGCATTTCCATCCTGTCCAGACCCACTAATTACTCCTGTACCGGAAGAGTAGCTTTTTTCAGTAACATAGCTTATTACCCCACTATTTCCACTAGCTAACCCGCTATTCCCACTAGGTAGTGTGCTTATTAATCCGTTATTTCCACCAGGTGATGTAGTTCCACTTCCACCGCAGCCAATTAGTAAAGTAGTAGTAAACCCAATAAGTAAAATGGCAGCAAATTCTTTACCAAAATTTTCTTGGATATTTAACATAATATCTCTCCTATCAACTTAATAACAGTGTTAGGTTTAAATTAATTTATGTCAATCAGGTTTTTCCTGCAGACAGTTTTTTCATTTTCACTAACTATTAGATCATCAGAAATACATTAATTAACATTACTGGTTCTTACAAAGGATCAACTGTAGGCACATTAATGGTCAAATTATTAGAAATTAAACCTCCAAGTTTATTTTCTCGACATTAATAAGCTTGTTGCAGTTTTGACCATAAACTTTCCCATATAGGACCTAAATAAAGGCCTTACGTTGTACATATGTAAATTATGTCGATAAAGGATTGGTAAATTTAATTAAGAATAAAGAAAATAGATTCATGGTTAAGAGGATTACTTTGTTTTATTCAGGCAATCCAAGGTATATGCTCCAGTCATTAAATCTTCAACCAATGAAGCATCAATTCCTTGTTTAAAAGCCGATTTTTTAAAGAGTTTAAGTAGGATAGTTTTTGTCTCTTCATCTATATCTGTGCTGGAAATAGATAGTTTTCCCAACATAGGTTTAATGCTCTTATCCTTTATTTTTTCATTGTTATTGTCTTTGCTCCCAAAAATTCTGTTCCAACCCTCTCGATATTCTGGAGTTGAGACACTTGAAAAGTGACTAATTGAAGTTTGGGAGGCAGATTTATTAGGTGGAGTAGATTTTTGGGTTTGTGCTTCTTTAGACGAAGTATCAGTTGATTTGGAGTTTTCTTTGTCAGCTACTTTTTTTTCAGTAGATTGTTTCGAAACTTTGGTTTCTTTTTTTGGCGCAGAAGGTTGGCTCATATGTTCTGTGGTTACCTCAACAAATTTTGTTCATTATTTACAAACTTTCAGTACAATATAAAAGCTTTTTTTGAGTTAAAAGGCATAAAAAAGATCAAATGATAAACTGTTAGAAACTTACAACTATATTAAAGTTCAAACCCAAATTACACCTGATGAGAAGGTAATAAAATCAGCATTCATTCCCTCCCAGGAAGAATTATTTTAGTAAATGGCCAATCTTTTTCCAACCAAGATAAAAATTTCACACCAAGTCTATCTTCCAGACCAGTTGCAAGGTATTCTTTGCGTATCCAATAAAACACCTGCACATCATAATCTAGTTTGCTTGCTGGGTAAATATAACAACAACCTAGACACTCTTCCTCATTCAGGGATAAAACCGTATATGCAAAAGAATGCCTTAAGGTGAATTCTCTCTGATGCCATCCCAGATCCACCAGATTTTCCTCAATAGTTAAACCAATAGGCCATCGATCATTCGGGTCCATTAAACCACTCAAGTGTTCAACGGAAGACATAACTGCATCAAAATCCTTGATCAAATATCCTATGGTTAATGGTTTCAAAATAAATTCTGATGTTTTTAAGAATTGAGGCACTATGAAATCTTTAGGCACAATGGGACGATCATACATATTTTATAAGACTTTCCTTTGAGGTTAACGTTTATGAAGTTTTACCTACAACCATGAAAAGATAAATTCCACACAAAACAATTATTAACGAAGTTAAATGAAACATTTCTATTGTTTCCTTCAATATCAGAACTCCTAAAAGTGCCGAAAATATTGGCATGAGATTAATGAATAGGCCTGCTTTGCCAGCACCGATTAAATCCACACCGCGGATAAATAACAACTGTGATAAAAGGGAGGGAATAAAAGCAATATAGAGAATGATCAAGTATTCTGGCCATTCTGATGGCCATTTTACCAGTTCGTAATGGTATTCAATGAATAAACATGCAATTGCTGAAAATAAAGCCGCCAATGAAAAAAAGAACATCATTGCTAATGGATCAATAGCCGGTTTATTCCTTAATCCCAGAGTAAAGCCGGCATATAGAAAACAAGACAAAAACATTATTAAATCGCCATAATTTAAGCTTAGCAATAATAATACTTCTATATTCCCTTTGCTAACTAGAATTAGAACACCCAAAAAAGTTAAAATCAAACCAACAACTTGAATTAAATTTGTTTTTTCTCTAAAAATTATCACTGAACCTGCTAATATTAGGGCAGGCATAACTCCTTGTATAATTCCGAGATTAATAGCAGTTGTTTGCTGAGCTGCGATATAAAAAAGAGAATTAAAACCAGTATATCCAACGCCCCCCATCAAAAAGAGCCAAAGTACTTTGCCATTTAGAGCATGTACTGAGTGTGCGATCTTTGATGGCACTAAAAATAGAAGAAAAATGGAAACGATAGTCCAGCGTAAAAAGACTATTACCATTGGGGAAATTTCTCCAGAAGATAGCCGTCCTGCAATCGTGTTCCCAGCCCACCCAAACATGCAAATAGAAAGCAACAGGGGAGCATTATCTATAGTTAACTTTCGAAGAAGTGGCCACATTATGAATCAACTGCAACTATTTGTTTTATAATAATTATAATATATTCGTATAATATTTTTCTATTGTTGTAGGCATTTTATACTATTTCTTATTGATATGCTCCGGAGCTATAATTGAAGTATCGGTTATTCTATAATTTTAAGGTAAAGTACAAATGAAACTAAAATTACATCATGTCAATTTCTTCACAAAAAATGTGGCTGAAATGACCAAGTTTTACAAGAGAATTTTACTGCTTGAGTCTGAAAAAAGCGATAGTCCAGCTTTAGAAAAAATAAGGCTTATTCTGGTGATGTTGAATTCATGACTGCTGGTACTATCCAGACCCATATTGCTGAAATGGATCTTGATCTTAATTTCAAGAGTGGTCTAGCTATTAATCCTTTGACTAAAGGTCATATTACTTTCCGGACTGAAAACCTGGAAGAATTTAAAAGGCATCTTAAATTACAAGGAATTAATTATTCTGACTAGGGTTAGACTGCGGTATCTGGATGGAAGCAAGTTTTTTTTATGACCCTGACGGAAATATTGTCGAGGTTCAACAAAGAAATACTGATTAAATAGATGCAGTTAATTATCGCAAATGGTCGACTCTAACTGGAAGGTTTCATTCTGCAGCTTGATACTCGCTCATTGGTGGGCAAGAACAAATTAGGTTTCTATCCCCATGCGCGTTGTCAACACGATTAACCGGAGACCAGTATTTGTCTACTCGGAATGCTCCTGGCGGATAGCAAGCTTGCTCTCGTGTATATGGCCTATCCCAATTTCCTACAAGGTCTTCTACAGTATGAGGGGCATTCTTAAGTGGATTGTTTACCTTGTCGAACATACCAGATTCTATGTCTTTACATTCTTTATGTATTGCGATCATGGCATCACAAAATCGATCTAATTCTGCCTTCGTTTCAGACTCCGTCGGTTCTATCATAAGAGTTCCAGGAACAGGCCAACTCATAGTGGGCCCGTGAAAACCTGAATCGATAAGCCTCTTGGCTATATCATCTACTGTGACTTCACATGATTCTTTAAGAGGTCGAGTGTCAATGATGCATTCATGCGCTATGCGACCATTGCGCCCTGAAAACAGAATGGGGAAGTAGTGACTTAAACGTTTTGCTATATAGTTCGCGTTAAGTATTGCCACTTTAGATGCCTGTGACAATCCCTCTCCACCCATCATCAGTACATATGCCCAACTAATAGGTAACAGGGAAGGTGATCCATAGGGGGCTGCAGAAACAGTATTTAATGTACCGTTAATCGAAGGATGTTCAGGGAGGAATGGTACTAGATGCTGCTTCACCCCGATTGGTCCCATCCCAGGACCACCACCACCATGAGGAATACAGAAAGTTTTGTGAAGGTTTAGATGACTTACATCGCCTCCTATTTCCCCTGGTTGAATTATGCCGACTAATGCATTCATATTTGCTCCGTCGATATAAACCTGCCCCCCACATTTATGAGTGATGGCGCATACTTCTCTGACTGTATCCTCAAAAACACCGTGGGTGGATGGGTATGTAATCATAGAAGCTGCCAAAGAATCCCCGTTTTTCGTAGCTTTATCCTTAAAATCCTCTAAGTCTATGTCACCATTTGGGGAAGATTTTATAGGGACTACACTATAACCAACCATTTGGGCTGAGGCTGGGTTAGTTCCATGCGCTGAGTCTGGAATTAAACAAATATTTCTTTGACTCTCATTTCTGGATGCATGGTAAGATCTAATAGCTAACAAACCAGCATATTCTCCTTGAGCACCAGAATTTGGTTGCATAGAAATAGCATCATAACCAGTAATTTCACACAATTTGGCACTCAAGTCGTTGATCATCTCTTGGTAACCCTCGGTCTGATCAGTAGGCGCCATGGGGTGTAACAAGGAAAACTCCCGCCAACTAACAGGCATCATTTCTGCAGCTGAGTTTAGTTTCATTGTGCATGACCCTAAAGGAATCATGGCACGATCTAATGCTAAGTCTCGGTCTGCCAATCTGCGCATATATCTAGTCATTTCCTGTTCAGCTCTATTCATGTGAAATATAGGGTGATCTAAAAATTTCGATGATCGAATTAGGTTTTCTGGAATTCGATAATTTGGAGTTAAATCAGAATCTTTCTTATCTAATCCAAAAGCTTTCCAAACAGATTCTATAATCTCAGGTCTTGTTCTTTCATCCAAAGTTATCCCAATTCTGTCGTGAGAAATTTTTCTAAAATTGATGCCTTCATTGGTCCCACTTTTTAGAATGACAGCCTGTGCTTGCCCCACTTTGATAGTAACTGTGTCAAAGAAGTTATCTGGCTCAATTTTATACCCCAATTCCTCCAATCCTATTGCTAAACGAACTGTCTTGCGATGGATGCGTTGAGCTATCGCTTTTAATCCATCAGGGCCATGAAATACTGCATACATAGATGCCATAACAGCTAAAAGCGCTTGTGCTGTGCAGACATTTGATGTGGCTTTTTCTCTTCGAATATGCTGCTCTCTTGTTTGTAATGCGAGCCGAAAAGCTCTATTACCTCTACTATCTATCGATACGCCTACAATGCGTCCCGGAAGAGACCTCTTATAGTCATCTTTAGTTGCTATGTAGGCGGCATGAGGTCCTCCAAATCCCACTGGGACACCAAATCTTTGAGTGCTGCCAATAGCTATATCTGCATTCATGGCCCCTGGTTCCTTTAGTATGGTTAAGGCAAGAGGATCGGCAGAAACGATTCCAATTGCACCATTTTGATGTAAAGATGAAATGTGGGTGGTAAAATCGGTTACATTTCCATAGGTTCCTGGATATTGAAATAAAGCTCCAAAGAAATCATTTCTATCTCGAACTTCTTCTGGATTTCCAATCACTATGTCGATATCAAGTGGCTCGGCCCTAGTCCTAATGACTGCTATATTTTGAGGGTGAGAATTCTCATCAACAAAGAATTTACTGGAATTTGTTTTTGAAATCCGTTTCGCCATAATCATCGCTTCAGCAGCTGCCGTAGATTCATCCAGTAGCGATGCATTTGCAATAGCTAGCCCAGTCAAATCAGAAATCATCGTTTGAAAATTTAATAAGGCCTCTAGTCTGCCTTGAGCTATTTCTGGCTGATAAGGAGTGTAAGCTGTGTACCAAGCAGGATTTTCCAGAATGTTACGTTGAATTACAGGAGGCGTCACAGTGCCATGATAACCTTGGCCAATTAAGGATGTTAAGACCTTATTTTTAGCTGCTGTCACCCTTAGATGGTATAAAGCTTCTCTTTCAGACTTTGGTTTTCCCCATTGTAGAGGGCTCTTCAAACGAAGTTCTTTTGGTACTGTTTCTTGAATGAGGTCTTCTAATGATTTTGCATCTACAACCTCTAACATTTGCTTCATTTCAGGGCCTGATGGCCCTATGTGTCTTCGATTAGCAAAATCATAAGGTAAATAATCGACTGGTTTAAATGACAATTTTAATTCCTTAATTCTATTGAGTTAATTTTTCGTAGTCTTCTTTATCCAACAGCCCATCGAAATCGCTGGGATTCTTGAGCTTCATTTTAAAGAACCAACCTTCACCCATAGGATCAGAATTAACCAGGCTTGGTTCTTCGACTATTAAATTGTTAACTGCTGTTATGACACCATCTAATGGCGCTAGAATATCAGAAGCTGCCTTGACACTTTCGATTACAACAATTTCTTGGTCTTTTGATATCTCTTGACCATCAGATGGCAACTCAACAAATACAAGGTCTCCAAGTTGTTCAGATGCATGTTGGGTGATTCCTACGGTAACAACATCGCCTTCTAGTCTCAGCCATTCATGTTCTTCAGTATATTTCATGTGTACCTCTATATGTTTTTTTATATTTACTAGGAATGAAAGGAAGATTAGTAATTTTAGCTGGAAGTAAATCCCCCCTGACTTTTACAAATATTTCATTATGCTGTTCAGCGGAAGTTCTTAGGATTCGACTAATGGAAATAGGTCGACTTAAAGTTGGACTAAAACCTCCCGAGGTAATAACACCAATTTTTCTATCACCAGATGAATCCGCATAGATTTCAGCACCTTGTCTCATCGGTGCTTTACCTGACGGGAACAACCCAACTCGAATATAATCAGTACCTTTGTTTAATTGATCTAATATAGTTTCAGAGCCTAAGAACTCTGAACGTGATGAACTTTTAGTTCGTCTAGATTTGTGAATTGACCAGGAAAGAGAAGCTTCAGGAGGCGTAATCTTTTCATTAAGGTCATTTCCATAAAGACACAAGCCAGCCTCCATTCGAAGGCTATCTCGTGCTCCAAGACCTATTGGTTTGAGATGTGTATTTTCAAAAAGTTTTTGGGAGAGGGAAGCTACATCTTTGTCATCAACAGAAATTTCAAATCCATCTTCACCAGTGTAGCCCGATCTGGAAATCAGGCATGGAAAAGAAAATATTTTAGTTTGATAGTGATCTAGGAACTTCATTTTTGTGGTCTCAGGACAGACCTTCGAGAGAATACTTTCGGTTAATGGACCTTGAATGGCTAGTAAAGATTTACCTTGAAGTAAACAAACATCCCCCGTGTCGGAGATATGTTTTTTTAAATGCTCAAAATCGGCATTTTTTTGACTGGCATTTGCAACAATATGATAATGAGTTCCTCTATTGGCTATCATGATATCGTCAATTACGCCACCTTGCGCATTTGTCAGGACTGAATAAGATTGACGATTTACAGGCAACGAAACAAGGTCACAAGGCATTAAATACTCCAAGCATTTAATCAGATCTTGTTCTTTCCCTTTTTGGGGCCATACAGTAATTTGCCCCATATGACTGACATCAAAAAACCCAGCATACTCTCTTGTATGTAAATGTTCCTTCAAAACTCCATCTGTATACTGAACTGGCATAGAATAACCTGCAAAGGACACAAACTTAGCACCTAACTTTTTGTGTAGTTCATATAATGGGGTTCGTTTTACTTCATCCATGTTAAGCGCCTGTAAAGAATTCAATAGATTCACCTCTAGGAGGTTTTCCCAACTTTGCGCCTCCTCTGTCTCTTTTGCCTGAGATTATTATCCCTTCGGCGAACCCATTGGTCTCTCTCCAGAGTGTCAGTCTGTGTATCGGTTCTTTTGCCTGAGAGTTTCCGAGGCGGTTGCTCCTTCGGCCTTGCAGATAGCAATGTCTCCCGAACACGGTCAGATGCTATGAAAAATCTTTGCATCGATCAAGAATTATTTTGTTTCTTTGATTAGGGACTGTTAAGTCCTTTGCCTACTCCTGAATGTTTGCACCTTTAAACTGAGAAATTATTTATTACGTCTCAAAATTTTAATTCGGTAATTGAAAGCGTAAAGCTCTAAGTCTTAAAGTATAAATTCCTCAAGATCTTAAATAATTTTACTAAAACTATTAAGCTCACAAAGTTTAAAATGTTTTGATTAACTACAAAAAATATCTTCTATAAATATATCTTTTTGCTTTTTTAATTTATTTGTTAGTTTAGATTTAATAGAACACCCACAAGGAATGATTTTGCCATGTCTTTTGAAAATATTCTATTTGAAAAAATTGATAATTTAGGACTTATAACAATAAACAGGCCTGATAAATATAATGCTATATCCCTTGCTACCCTGAGTGAACTTGAAGGTGCATTAGAAATAGCTGCATCGACTGAAAATGTAAAAGTTATAGGAATTACCGGTGCAGGAAATAAGTCCTTTGCGTCTGGATCGGATTTAAATGAAGTCAAAGATAGGGATTTACGAAAAGCATTGGAACCTATCATCCAAGGTTTGGCTGACAAGATGGAAAAAACTCCAAAACCTATAATCGCAGCAATTAACGGCATCTGCATGGGTGGAGGATTAGAAGTGGCTTTGGGTTGCGATATTAGAGTAGCAACTCCCAATGCAGTATTTGCTACTCCTGAAGGAAAACTTGGAATTATACCAGGGGGTGGTGCAACTGCTAGATTGCCAAGAATAATAGGACGTGGTTGGGGTATGGAAATGCTTTTAATGGGAGAAAATATAACTGCTGAAAAGGCTCTACAAATTGGGTTGATTACTCGGCTTGTTCCTGAAGAGGAACTGCTGATGGAAGTAAAAAAAATGGCCGCTAACTTAGCAAAATTTGCTCCTTTAGTTCCTCAAACAATCAAAGCAATTGTTAATTTCGGGATGGAAGCAAGCCTTGCTGGGGCCTTAATGTTTGAAAAATATGCCCAAGGAGCATTAGTACAAACAGAAGATAAGGAAGAAGGCATAAGTGCTTTCCTAGAAAAAAGAACACCAAAATTTACAGGTAAATAATTTTTGATCAAAAGACCTCATTTTGTCTAATCAACAAAAGTCAGAATCCTAATTAAGATCATATTTTATATTAAAATCTAAATCCTAATTAGCCCACTCGCCATTCCTAAAAATCGGTGTGGGTAAATCTGCACTATGCAATCCATCTATGTTAATAGCTTTGGACCCTATCATCCAATCTATATGTATCATGCTAGAATTTCCTCCAAATTGCTGGATTTGCTTTTTAGATAAGTCATTTCCACCCTTAAAGCATTTAGAATAGCACTGTCCCAACGCTATATGGCAAGCAGCATTTTCATCGAATAAAGTATTAAAGAATAAAATATTCGATTGTGATATCGGGGAACTGTCTGGAACTAAGGCTACCTCCCCCAAGCGTCTTGCTCCTTCATCTGCGTCTAATACCTTTTTTAAGACTTCTTCCCCTTTGGCTGCTTTAGCTTCAATTATTTTTCCTTCCTTAAAGGTTACTTTGATTTCATCGATTAAAGTACCTTGATGTGACAATGGTTTTGTCGAACTCACAGTTCCATCAACTTTTAAACGATGTGGGGTAGTAAAGACTTCTTCAGAAGGAATGTTGGGGTTACATATTATCCCATTCTGACATTTCGATGCACCTCCCATCCAGGCATGGTTATTTGCTAAGCCTACCTTGAGATCTGTCCCAGGCCCAGTAAAATGAAGGTAGTCAAAGTTCTGTTGGGTTAACCAAGAAGATCTCTTAAGAAGATCTGCATTATGTTGCGCCCAGGCCTCTCCAGGATTTGATGTGTTTACTCGTGATGCCAAAAAAATCGCTTCCGCTAATTGATTTTGAGCTTCATCTATTGGAAGTGAAGGAAAAACTCTAGCTGCCCATGACCGACCTGGCCAAGCTATGATATTCCAATTGATGTTAAAACTTGTAATGCTTTCACGCGCAGGCTTTGATGCCTTAGAAACTGCTTTGTTTGATCTACCAATTTTGTCTGGATCTTGAGATTCCAGCAACATTGGATCATCTCCTACAATCGCTAATCTAGCAGTATTATTATTAAATGCCTCTGCCATACCTTTATAAAGCCAATCTGGGGCCTTATCAAATGAACTATTAGGTGCATAACCATAACGTGTTAAAGTCAATTCGGAGTCAGAAAAAATTGGAATAACCAAGTTTGCTCCAGCCTTATAAGCATGCAAGGCAATTCTTCTAACTAATGGTAAGGCCTCTACAGGGGATGTAATGAGTAAATCTTGATTAGTTTTTATAGACAGACCAGTATTGACAGCGAGGCTGGCCAGCTTATCAAGTTTGTCTTCATCAATTATACACTTAACAGTCATTAATTTCTTCCTTTAGCAAACATTGGAAAACAATAATTTTTTTGGTTATGAACTATTTTTCATGGCTTTTATGTACCTAAAATGTTGAATACATATATAACAGTATAAGCATCCTGTAATAAACATAGCTAATTTTGATAAATCAGCCCAAAAATTATCAAAACCACGACCTGCAATAATACTTCTAAATAAGTCTGCTCCGCCAAAAACAGATAAAAGGCCAAATAAAACAACAATATGCATGAACAACTTCTGTTTTGATGGCAAGAACTTTGAGAGGAATGATAAAATCAAAACGGGTAACCCCAAAAAAGTAGGTATCATGGAAGTCATAGAATTGCTACCACTCACATAGGTCACTCCTAGTCCCCATACAACGAGAAAAATTCCGTAAATTATGGAGCTATCAATAGCATTTAATCCCATAAATTTGAACGGTTGTGATATAATTTCTGACATTAAAAATCCTTTGTGGTTAATTGAAAATTACTAAGTCTATTTGGAAACATGGTTTAATCAGTATAAATGAGTCTGTCAAACCTACTAATTTCGTAATGCTAGTTTATATAATTCTTTGCAAGGTCAAACAATATGAATAGCTAAATGATTTTCGATACTTATAATAATTACGTTGTCTAATTGATATCTCTTAATCCACAATACAAAAATTGTGGCACTATTTTATTAGTGGTATGTGCTATTCAAGTGTTATACGGATAAGTTTTTTAAAATTAGGTCAAAATGTTTTGCGGTCTTAGTAATTGAAGAAAAGGACTTAATCCATTAAGGTTTCACATTATGGCTAGACCGATAACTCAGACAAATAAAAGATTTACAATCAAAGCTTTTGATCAAACAGGTGATCGACCAGTAGAAATTTCTCGGCCAGGAAATATGAAATCTCATCCTTGGTCATACATGGAGTTACCTTTCGATCCTGAATATGAGCTTTATAATAACAGAATGACACCAGCATCTCTTAATAATATTACACCTGACGAACAATATTGGGCAGTAAGAACGGATGTTATATTAAGAAATACAGGAGAATTTCCGGTGGAAATATCTGGTAAAGATGCTTTTAAATTTGCTAATTACATTTTTACGAGGGACATAAATAAAATAAAATCAGGTCGATGCTCTTATCAGTTCGCATGTTATCATGATGGTGGCATGATAACAGATGGTGTAATGCTACATTTTCTTGATAAATTATGGATGGCTCAGGCGGATGGAGATTTATTTAATTGGTACCTTGCACATGCGAAAGATTTCGATGTTACTATAAGTGACCCAAATGTGTGGGTCAGTCAGATTCAAGGCCCAAAATCTTTAGATTTACTTGATGCTGCTATTGATGGAAGTATACCAAAACCATTCAATTATTTTGATTTTTGTAAAGTATTAATTGATGGAGAGGAAGTTATAATTAGTAGAACTGGTTTTTCTAATGAGTTAGGTTGGGAAATTTATCTGCAACCAGAAAATGATTTTAAAAAAATAGGGGATAAAATTTGGGAAGTTGGCAAAC
Source organism: uncultured Alphaproteobacteria bacterium (assembly GCA_902599445.1). Taxonomy (GTDB): domain Bacteria; phylum Pseudomonadota; class Alphaproteobacteria; order Rhodobacterales; family Rhodobacteraceae; genus CACIIZ01. The sequence continues at coordinate 8,929 of CACKFK010000023.1, read as the reverse complement.
AATTTAATTTAAAGCTAACTGGAACACCAGTTTTTAGAGCTAGAAGAATAGAGGCTGGATTACTATCAGCTGGAAGAGACTTCAATAAATTTACCACACCTTTTGATGTTGGATTAAATAAATTCGTTAATATGCAAAAAGGAAATTTTGTAGGTAAACAAGCTTTAGAAAAAAAAGCTAAAAAGTATATAATTATGGGGCTTCGGGTTAGAGATGGTATTGCATGTTTAGGTAGTAAGATTATACTCAATAAACAATGCATTGGAAATGTTACCTCATCTGGCTGGTCGCCTTATCAAGAATGTGGAGTTGCAATCGTAAGGTTAAATAATAATTTAACCGAGATAAATTCACCAGTAGAAGTTTTTGACTACAAAAATAATAAATTAAACGGATATATTTGTGATTTACCGATGTACGATCAAAATGCAGAAATAGTGAGGGGCATTGATCGAAAAACACCCAAAACCCCAAATCCCTGGTTCAAGTAATCATGTCAAAAAAAAATTATGGTTATTGCTAATCATATCATTTCTGGTAAAACAAAATTTATTGCGCATATAGGTTTTCCTACAGCTTCTTTTACTGCTCCAAAAATTCTTAATCCATGCTTTACACTATTAAATACAGATTTAATAGTTATCCCAATGGCTTGTAAAAAAGGAAATTTAAATAATTTAATCAAGGGATTAACAAAGCTCGAAAATTTTTTTGGAGCATTAATAACTATGCCTCACAAGCAAGCCATTTTATCTCATTTAAACTATAAAAGTCCTTTGGTTGAACAATCTGGATCATGCAACATAGTAAAACTAAACAAATCACGAAAAACTATAGGCGAGATATTTGATGGTATTGGTGTGTTTAAGGCTATCTGCCAAAAGGATGTTTCCCCACGCAATAAATCAATTCTCATTATAGGAGCAGGAGGTGTTGGGTTTGCGATAGCATTTTATCTAGGAGCAAAAGGTATATCGAAACTGGCAATCTTTGATTTAAATCGATCAATGAGTACTAAGCTATGCGTTAAAATTAGAAAGACTTTCCCAAATTTAGAAGTAGATGTTTGGAACAGCCAGGAAGCTGGGTGGGACATTGTCATTAATGCAACTCCATTAGGAATGAATAGAGCTGATAACTTACCAGTAGCTACGAGGTTTCTCAATTCAGTGGAGGTTGTGATTGACTTGGTTCTGTCAACTACAGACACTTATTTAGTAAAAACAGCCAAGAAAAACAGAAGTAAAGTTGTCTCTGGAAATGATATTTTAATTGCCCAAATACCCGAAATGCTTGATTTTTTTGGATTAGAAAAAATATCTATCAAAGAAATTAAAGCTATTTGTAATTATTAAGTCTTAATAAGTTATAAGTTATAGAATTCAATTAAAAAAACAATGTGGATAGTGTTTGACACACCATCCACAATTAAAGCTAAGGACAATTTATGTCCACATATGATACAACTGACCTAGAGCTATAGCTATGAAAGTCAGGCTATAAGCTGTTTTCCACATGCCTATTGGAGCGTCCTTACCTAACCGACCCAAATTACTATCAGCTGTCTGTTCATCCATATCGGCCAACCATGCCTTAAAAGTATCAATTTGATTTAATCCTGCAATTAATGCAAATATTAAGGTCCCAACAATTAGTATTGAAACTGGTATAATTGCATCTGTTCCTGATGAAACAATATACACAGTAACTAAATTTGAAAGCATTGATGTAAAAGTAATCAATTGAAAGTCACGACCTATGAAACTTCCTGTGATAGCTCTCGTTTGCCTGTCCATTGCATCTTTGTCCATGAGATTTCTCCTCTTTTTTTAAACAAATTCAATCGATGCCCAAATTTCTCATATCTAACGAGTTTTTCAAGTATTACCTGACGTAAACATTGAAGAAGATTAGGATTTGCCAGTAGGTGACTGCTTTGTATTTTAAAGTATGATTTATATTAAAATGTGTTCGTCGAGCACTACTCCTCTGCTCGACGAGATTTTTCTTTTAATATCAGAGTTTTCATCTTCAAATTCTCGGAAGATTTTCTGACAAGAAATAAATGCTTTTTCATCCTTATACATAAAAATTCTTCCTATACGAAAAACACCTTCTTTGTTCCAAATCTGAGTAGTAATAGTTGAAACCATTCCTGCATTTTTGAATTTTTCTAACCAGTATTCTTTCTTTTCGTCCCAGCGTCTGAGGGAAAGCTCCAATTCATTCTTCGTTTGAAAGTCAACTGTCGTGTAGCTGATAAGCAATGCATCCATAACGTATTTTATAAAGAGTTAAGAAAAACTTACAATAAAAAATCTAATTTGTTACCACTTGTAATTTAGAAAACAACATTTTAACTAGTGGTTTTCAAACCTTCATACTCATTCACATCTTTGGCATTCTTAACCGGATTAGATTTTAATTCTCTGAATTCTATATCAGTAAAAACTCTCGATCGTGTCAGAAATCTCTTACCTGTTGGTCCCTCCAAACTAAACATACCACCGCGACCTTTTACAACATCAATTATCAAATGAGTGTGCTCCCAATAAGCATATTGGTCTTCGGCAATAAAAAAAGGCTGGGAGTGGATCGATCCGAGATAAACATCCCTTGAACCTACCCTGAATTCACTCCTTGGAAAGCACATAGGCGCAGATCCATCACAGCAACCACCAGATTGATGAAAAACAACTGGTCCGTGAATTGCAACCATTTCTTTGACCAGTTCTTCAGCTTCCTTTGTTGACGAAAGTCTTTCTACCACAATATCCCTCACAAATTGTATGCCGACAGGAGTACCGGCCTAATATTTTAAGTTTAAAAACCCTGTTTCGTGCCTCAAAGTAGGAAACAAGAATATTTTTTGTCGATTGATAAGTGTTTAGCATTAGTTTGGGCTTTTCACAACGGACATCATAAATTTCGTATCCTGCCAAATGCAGCGTCCGCTTGATAGTATGAAAGCTGTTGGCCAAGATATCATCATAGAACCACGTCCCAATGATTTAACATTAATATAACTAAATGCAAGTATGGTGGACCGTAGAATGATAGAGAGATATAAACACCAGTGCGACTTATATTTAGTCAGAAAATTATTTTAGAGATTTGTTCTTTAGTTGTGAACAATTACCCGTCAAGGGTATGATTACAAATAGGTTTATAGCACCTTTGATAATTAAAAATTTAATCACCTCTGTATAATCAAATTGAGGAATTTACTATCATCAATTGACGAATAATCCAAGGAAGTTTGTTGATTGGTTAGTAGCTCTTTCTTTTCCAATTTACTTGTTACATTTGATGCCATGCATGATCATAAGCGCAATATTGATAGGCATGGGATTTCCGCAAATATCGGTTATATTTGGTGCAGTTGTGGCTGCATTCGTTGTATGTTTAGTACTTTGTTACGTTTTAAATAATTCTATACCACTAAGTTTGATCATATTGGAGTACAAAAAATCATGGTTAAAACCTTTTAAAAAAGCCAATACTTAATTAAAAGGATATTATCTCTAACTGACATTCTAATTTAATTAACATCTAACCTTACATATTGTACATAAATGTGTATGGTGAGGCAGATACCTAACCTACAAAACTTCAAACAGTTTTAGTTATTTTTAAGAAAGTTATTTCTTATTTTGAAGAGAATGGCACTGATGTGAATTTTAATAATCTGTTTTCCTTTCATGATATGCGCTTTTGGGCAATACTAATGATGACTGTAGGCTCTATAGTTATAAGCTTTAACGGCTTAGTTCTTAGGAACATAGAATTTGCTGATAATTGGACCGTGATTTTTTATCGAGCGCTGTCTTTTTCTTCTTCTATATTTTTATTTATAATTTTTAAGTACCGAAAGAGCATGTTTGGTCAAATTTGCAAAATAGGACGACATGGATTACTTGCTAGTTCGGTATTGGGTGTCTCCAACATATGCTTCATTTTATCAATGACCACTACCACAGTGGCCAACACTATTTTTACTATAAACTTGATACCTTTTATAACTGCAATTTTAGCATTTTACATTTTGCGAGAAAAATTATTCCCAATAACCGTTTACACAATGGTGGGTGCATTTTTTGGGGTCATAATAATGTTCTACGGAGCCTTACAGATTGGGGAACTTTGGGGGAACATATTAGCACTTTGTACAGCCATTTGTTTTTCTATTTTTACCATCATTTTAAGATTAAATAAGACTATTGATATGCTTCCATGTTTGGTGTTTTCGGGGCTGATAGCTATGATGGCAGCTTTTTTTCTTAAGATGGGATCACTGCATATATCAATTCATGATTTTATCCTTTGCTTTTTGTTGGGTGGTTTGATGTCAGGCTTTGTGAATTGTTGCTTCGTATTCGCTACGAGGCATCTTGTTGCTGCCGAAGCAACTTTATTCTTTTTTATTGAAAGTGTGCTCACTCCTACTTGGGTTTGGCTTTTTGTAAAAGAGGAAACATCTAGAAATACCTTTGTTGGTGGGAGCATTATATTAATGGCTCTTTTAGTAAGAGGAATTTATCTTCGTTTTATCGCAAAACCTTTAAATAGCGACCTACCTTAAGAGATCAAACAAATTACTGGCAGGAGCCATCTCTGAAACATTTTGAGTTGTAGCTATAAATGTATTAATCAGTCCTGCATTTGATAACAAAATATAATGTGAACCGGTTCACAAAAAAATTGAGTTTATGGTGAGAATCATGGATTACTGGGTCAAAGCAGTTACTTTAATCTCAAACAACATACAACTGAATCCACTCTCAACTGCGCATTTAGAGGATTTGAAACAACAGTTATAGATGGACTCTTATTTAATCATTGGTATACGACCATTTCTCAGCCAAAAGGTGTGGATGATGAAATAAAATGAGGATTTGCTCTTCAGGCAGCTAACAGCATGTTGCCCTTTGCTTGCATTACAAACAAGGATGGTAAGGCTGTCGGAATGACTACTTATATGAATATTGATAAAGGTAATAAAAGAGTAGAAATTGGATCTACTTGGTATGTTAAGAAGGCTAATTTGAGAATACCAATTAGTGAGAAAACGTTAAACTAAGTAAGTTCCACACTAACACATTTTGAGCTTAATCTAAAAGTGTTGCCCCAGTTTCTAATCGAACAAGTTTTCCATCTTTTAGCTGCGCTACACCCATAACAGCTTCTCTTGTGCCGTCTGGATAAGCCATAAAGTCATGAGTAACAAGAATGTCCTCATTTTCATAAATACAGCGAGAAGATTCTTGGACAAAATTGTCGTTAGCTAGCATGCCTCTAACCATTTCAGCCCATTCACTTTTTGAAAATTGATTACCTGACTTATGAAATACAAAAACGGCGTCTTCATGCACAAGTTCCAAATAGGAATCCACATCTCGGTTAGCCATCGTTTCCTGTAATTTATCATATAATGCCATTAAACGCTCCTTTTATGTTTTTATCAAAATATTAAATTTAATTAAATTAGGAATTCAAGAATTACCTTACGTAAATTCTTTTTGAAAATTTGATTGGCCATGACTCAGCTAGAATCATCAATAAATACGTTGGTATTGCAGTTACTCTCCATCTCTTACATTTTGCCTGCAAGAACTGCCAATCCCAATTGCAAATAAAAGAATAATTTTTTGGTTAACGTTTGGTAACTCTGTAACTTCAGGCAGAAAAAGGTAAAAATTTAAAATTTAAGGAGATATTCGTGACATTTAAGGTTAATTCAAAAGATCCAGTATTGGTGACTGGTGCGAATGGCTTTGTAGCAAGCTGGTTAGTAAAAAGATTAGTGGAAGCAGGTGTCACTGTGCATGGAACAGTTAGGGATATTTCGGATCCCCGAAAGGTAACTCATCTAAATCACATTTCAAAAAAGGGTCCTGGAAAAATAAAACTATTTCAAGCTGATTTGTTAGAAACAGGAAGTTTTTTAGATGCGATGAAGAAATGTACTATCGTTTTTCATACGGCTTCACCTTTTATCATTGATGCAAAAAGAATAAATAATCCACAAACAGATTTTTATGAACCTATTGTGAATGGTACAAAAAATATTTTACAAACAGTTGACGATACCAATACTGTTAAAAAAGTTGTTTTGACTAGCTCAATTGTAGCTCTATATGGAGATCTAAATGAGTGCTTAACTCCCCCTCAAGGTATGCTTACTGAGAAAGATTGGAATAAGACTTCATCAATACACCATATTCCTTATTCGTATTCAAAGACTATGGGAGAAAAGTTAGCATGGGAAAAAGTGGGGCAACAAAATAGGTGGGAATTGGTTGCGATCAATCCACCGGTTGTGGTAGGGCCTTCGATAGCCGGTTTTTCTACATCAGGCAGTGATGACATGATAAAATCCTTTATAAATGGTTCACTTAAGGCAGGTGCTCCGCCAGTAGCATTTGGAATGGTAGATGTTAGAGATGTTGCCGAAGCTCATGTACGAGCGGCATTCATGAAGAATGCCCAAGGTCGATACATTATTCTAGATAAAGCAGTCTCTTTCCTTGATATTGCTCAAATTCTTACAAATAAATTTGGACCTAAAGAAACATTTCCAAAAAAAGAATTACCAAAATGGCTTTTATGGTTAATAGGTCCAATTTTTGATAAATCAATAACACGAAAATTTGTGTTCAACAGTATTGGCTACAAATTATCCGCGGATAACAACAAAAGCATTCAGGACTTAAAAATGACATATAACTCGGTAGATAGCGCTATTGAAGAAATGTATCAGCAATTGTTGGATGATAAGCCTTTCCAAAATTAGAAGCGGAACTATAATTTTTTAAGGCATTTTCTTTTTTATTCAAGACAGGAAAGATAAATATTCTGAGGATTGTTAAAATCACTAAGTATACGGTTTTACCTTAAGAAACGTTTGCATCTTAATTAAAATTGAGCATTTAATTAAGTAAAAGAAAATTCTATTATTGCGTTTAATAATCTTTGGAACCATGTTGAGATATTGCCAACCAGCTATGACTTTGGCTTCAAAAGGGTGGTTACTAGTTTTAGTTTTGTTGGTAATTCTATTGCTACTAGGTCAAGCATCAGCTGAAGTAAGAGTAATAGATGCTGATACAATTGTTCTGGATGGAATGAAAGTGCGTCTTTCTGGGATAGATGCTCCAGAAACTGCACAGTTATGTTTGAATGAAAAAGGCAAACATTACTCCTGTGGGTTGAAAGCCACACAGGAATTAATCAAGCTTGTAGACAGCATCAACACAAAGTCTTTTGAATGTAAATATAGTGGGTCAGATAAGTACGGACGCTTTATAGGTAATTGCTGGGCAGATGGAATTTATATTAATGCATGGCTAGTAAAGAACGGTTGGGCAATGGCTTATCGGCGATATAGTAATGACTTTGTTGAGGAAGAAATTGAAGCCAAGAAAAAAAAAATAGGAATTTGGATCGGTACGTTTATTGAACCTTGGAAATGGCGTAAAGGAACTCGGTTGAGTTCCGAAAAAATATTAATACGAGAGGGTTGCCCTATTAAAGGTAATATATCTTCAAGTGGTGAAAAGATTTATCATGTACCAGGCGGACAGTATTATGCTGGAACTAAAATAACTGAAACTAAGGGAGAAAAATGGTTTTGTTCTGAAAAGGAAGCTGTATCTCTTGGTTGGCGTAAATCAAAGAAATAATTCATATAGCGCACATTTTAGTCGCAAAACCAAAAATGGTAGGAAATATCCACCTGGATCACAAAACGGTCGTAAATCTCTCCGACTTTTCTACGACTGAGATTTTCTTTATGACCCAGGTAGTTACTTAATTAAAAGAATCCATCGGGAACTTCAGCATATGATACAAGCACATTTTTCGTTTGTTGATAGTGGTTGAGCATCATTTTGTGAGTTTCTCTTCCAATCCCAGAATTCTTGTACCCACCAAATGCTGCGTGTGCTGGATAGGAATGGTAGCAGTTGACCCAAACTCTACCAGCCTCTATTGCTCTTCCCATACGGTAACAGATATTTGCATCTCTAGACCAAACTCCAGCCCCAAGACCATACAAGGTATCGTTTGCGATTGCTATTGCTTCGGCTTCATCCTTAAATGTGGTGACTGATACAACTGGACCAAAAATCTCTTCCTGGAAAACTCGCATAGAATTATTTCCCTTGAAAGCAGTTGGCTCTACATAGAAACCTCCCGAGAAGTTTCCATCCATCTCTCTTTTTTCTCCACCAAATAGAACTTCAGCCCCTTCTTGTCGTCCTATATCTAAATACGACATTATTTTTTCAAATTGTTCATTTGAGGCTTGAGCACCTAGATGAGTACTGAGATCAAAAGGGGATCCACAGTTTAATGCTTTAACCCTATCTTTAACCATTTCCATAAAAGGCTCATAAATGTCCTCATGGATTACAGCTCTTGATGGACAGGTGCAAACTTCTCCTTGATTGAAATAAGCATGAAGAAACCCTTCCACGCATCTTGAAATATAATCTTCGGATCCACCCATTATATCTTTAAAGTAGATATTTGGACTTTTCCCGCCAAGTTCCAGAGTAACTGGGATCAAGTTTTCAGAAGCATATTGCAGTATCAACTTTCCTGTTGTCGTTTCTCCAGTGAAGCCAACCTTTTTTATCCTATTGCTTGAGGCTAATGGTTTACCTGCTTCAACACCGAAACCATGTACAATATTGACGACACCAGGTGGAAGAAGATCACCAATAGTCTCCATTAATACATTAATTGAGAAAGGTGTCTGCTCAGCTGGTTTGAGTACAACAGCATTGCCTGCCGCTAATGCAGGTGCAAGTTTCCAGGCCGCCATAAGAATTGGAAAATTCCAAGGAATAATTTGACCCACTACACCTAGCGGTTCTGGATAATGATATGCCATCATTCCCTGAGCGGAGTTTCCTCCACCAGATTG
>CACKFK010000022.1 GCA_902599445.1 uncultured Alphaproteobacteria bacterium | reverse complement strand
CTTTCTCTTAGCTGCATCAGTCACACCACGCACATCAACCAGACCTTTGTCAAATTTATCACTCTGCCAGAAAGTTTCATTCCAGTTGGAATCACCTTTGTAGGCCAAAGTCATCATAATATTTGCTGTAGGTCTCATGTTCCAGGTCGTAACATTAAACGGGGGAACCTTGCATCCATACCGCACCCCAGTAGCCATCTGTGGTAACCTTCTGTACATCGATATTCATTCCAATTTTCTTTGCTTCTCTTTGAAGAGCCAAACACTGGAATGTTGCAGCTTGCGATACTTCAGCAGCTATAATTGGAATAGCTGTAGATCCTACACCCGACTTTTCGAAGTGATACTTAGCCTTATCCAAATCCAGAGGACGCTGTGGGATATCTGGGCTGTAATCAAAATAAGCTTTATTGATCGGTTGGTCATTTCCAACACTGCCCAAGCCTTTAAGTTCACCCTTCACAATCCGAGTGCGGTCCATGCAAAGCTGCATAGCTCTAACTAAATCTCGATTATTGGACGGGGACACACCCTGATGGCACACTATACTTGTGTAACGTCCAGACTCAATTGACCACACATCCTTACCTTCAGCTGCTTCTACTTGCTTCACTGCTTTACCGGGTAAGTTAACCATCATGTCAACGTCGCCTGCCAAGAACGCATTTAGTCGAGAAACTGGGTCTCCAATACCAAAGTGCTCCATTTCATCCATATACCCGGGTCCATGCCAGCAATTTTCGAATGGTGTACCCACGGTTCGAACACCAGGCTTAAATTCCTTACAACGGTAAGGTCCTGTTCCAATCGCAGTTGAAAAGTCAGTTACACCGTCCTGAATAACATTAAAGTGGAAAGTCCCTAAAGAGTTTACAAGATCAGCATTCGGAGTTGCGAGATTAACTTCTACTTCATACTCATTTATCTTTTTTACTTCTGAAACCATATCCATCTGCGATTTACCAATAGATTTAGTATCAGGCCCAAGATGTCTTTTCAGAGTGTAAACAACATCATCAGCATTCAATGTTTTTCCATTATGAAACTCCACACCTTTTCGGATTTTGAAAGTCCACTTAGTTGCATCAGAATTAACGATCACTTCCTCTGCAAGCTCAGGCTCCCAACTTAAATCATCCTTAAGCCGAACTAATTTACCATAGAACATACGTCCACGCCAGTAATCCACAGAAGCGGTACATAAAATAGGATCCAAGGTATCTGCAGGGCCATGCTGGTCACCAGCACATACAAGTCGGCCGCCCCTTTTTGGGGTATTGGCCCAGACTTGTGAAGCACTAGAGAAAATAGCTCCCCCCGTTGTTGCAGTAGCACCAGCTGCCATCATCCAAGACATTATATCTCTTCTTGTAGCACCCTTACTAACTGCAGTGACTACCTTTTGCCGTTCATGCAGACTAAGATTTGAAAATCCAAATTCACCCAAAATTTTGGGTCCTTTATTAGTTCGACTCATTCGTCTTCCTCCAAAATAAATTCACGATGCTTACTGCCAAATTATTCAACAATCAGCTAGTTAAGAACCTATATACTAGATCGGTGACGCACTGAATTTCAACAGTTAATTGAATTAACCTAAATTAATTAATTTTATTGTTTAAAAACAGTAGATTATTTTTCCATGCAACACACTGATCAAGAGAATCAGACATTTATTCTCTTGTTCGTGTGCTATCCCTCCCCATTTGGGGAGCTGAACTTGTAATTCTTGGAGAACCCTTGGAATAAGAGAATGCTGCGGTAGGCAAAACAGCAGGTTGATCTGGGTCCTCCTCCAGTAGAGAATTCTGCAAAACTTGTCTGGACTTGACTTGATCGCTTGCTAAAGCTTCCACCAGGGTACGAACTTTGGCTGCTGGCACATGAAAAGAATTAAGCTTTGTTTCCCAATAATCTGCAGTATTTGTTTCTACCACTTTTTCTATCAATGCTCTGAACCTAGCATTATTATCTTTGATTTCGGTCTTACTCATAGAAGAAACTCGTTCTGCCTGTTCCTTCAACTCTAGAGCCAGAAACAAATTTTTTAGTTGTTTTTTTGTAAAAGCACCTATTACAATCATTCGGTCACTGGTGTTATAGGCGCCATATCCTGCATAATCTGGATGATTATTTCCATAACTTGGTTTTGAGATTCCAGAAGCTAGTGAGTCTGAAACTGTGGAGGTCATCAGCATAAAGGCTGCATCCAACATTGAAAGATCAATCTCTAATCCCTCTCCAGTGATTTCTCGTCTGAAAAGTGCTGATGAAATCGCAAATGCTGCATGAATACCCGTACCATAATCAACTATAGCGGGTCCCACACGTAGAGGGCCAGTACTTTTAAGGCCATTCAATTCCATCAACCCAGAATAAGCCTGAATCACTGAATCATAAGCCGGATGTTCAGCTTTTGGTCCCGTCCCACCAAATCCAGTCATGGAACAATAAATGAGTTTAGGATTTAATTTTTTGAGTTTCTCATAAGAAAAGCCTAATCTTTCCATAACCTTGCCAGCATAATTTTGAACTAAAACGTCAGCACTCCTTACTAATTTAAGAAAAAATTCTCGATCATCATCTGATTTTAAATTCAGTAGGAGCGATTTTTTTTCACTGTTCTGACAAACAAAAAAATTGCTAAGGCCCAATTCATTTAAAGATTCTGAGTTTCCTTCATCTCTCATCATATCGGGGAAATCCGGGGATTCAATCTTGATAACATCAGCACCCATTACTGCCAGTTGAAAGGTGCAGAAAGGGCCTGCAAATACATGGGTAAGATCCAGTACCCGAATTCCCTCAAATGCTCTCATATTTTTAGGCTAACCTAAAAAATATCTCCAATAAAGAATAAATTGGAGGGATAATGATAAAGTTATTCCAACAAAACAATTACTTTCAATAAACCGAGGCCCCCAAGGCACATTTTTCTGACGTAGAAATATCTAGCAAGAAAATTGCATTTATAAATCTTCTCTTGCCAATAAGGCATCAACTACTATCACCTTTTCCTTAAATACAAACATTGGATTAATCTCGATTTCTATAATTCGAGTATCGCTGTTTAAGACAAACATGATCAGCCTTTCAATACAATCCACCACCATATTCAAGTTAGATTCTGCACGCCCCCTATAACCTTCAATTAGCTTTCCAGCCTTTAAGGTCATGATTTTTTGAATAATTTCATCTCTCTGCACTGGTAAAAGCAATAAATGATAATCTTTAAATAAGTCTGCAAAAACACCCCCAGAACCTAACGTCAATACTAAACCAAAATGCCGGTCCCGTTTAATACCTACAACCAATTCACAGATGGGAGCGGGGAGCATCTCTTCTAACAAGAAACAATTTGAATTATATTTATCTTTATAAGGTTTAAGATTATCCTGTATAGTAACCACAGACTTTTTTAACTGCATTTCATTTTTAACATTTAGTTGTACTGCTCCGATGTCAGTTTTATGAAGTAAATCTTTGCTCAAGAGTTTGACCACCAGTGGAAAACCAATTTTGCCAGCGTTGATTAAGATATCTTTATAATCGGACTTTACCCCTTTGGGAATGCTTATACCTTCCCCAGATATTGAAGCCTTAGCTTCCCATTCGTTTAAATAAGAGAAATTTTCTATGGATGATTCATTAAACAAAGGTAGATTAAGCCTATCTAAGATCTCCTTTCGATTAAGACCCCATGAAACCGTCTTGGCTATGGCTTGGAGAGATTCTGCTAGGCCTTGTAAAGGCGCGACACCCTTAGAGAGGAAAGTCTCTCTTGTGTGCTTATCTATATTCTCGGGTATTGTTGAGATAATTGCACCCGGGATTCTCTTGCCTGACGCAGCTTCTGCAAAAGACCCTCCATCCGTTAAATAATGTATCTTGGTGTTATCAAGACCAGCTAAGGGATAGTCTTGCAACAGTAACGTGTAATCAACTTTCAGTTTTTCTAAGACCTTTGAAAAAAGTGGCCTTGTGAATTCTTTTTTACCCCAAATTGGTGTAGTATAGTCGAGTGGGTTAGAAACTGTTGCTATAGAAGGTAAGAGCTTAGATACAATCTTGGTATCAGCCTGCGAAAAACCTGGGAATTCTAAGCCAAGTTCTTCTCCAAAATCTGCTACAAGCGTGGCTCCTCCGCCCGAGCAAGTGAAAGCTGCACATTTTTTACCCCTAGGAATCCCCGAAACGCATATAAACTTTAGTGTTTCAATTAACTCCGCTGGAGTGCTTACAGTTATTATACCTAATCGCTCAAAAAAAGCGTTGTACATTTCATGTGATCCTGCAAAAGATCCCGTATGGCTTTCCGTCAGGCTTGCCCCTATTTGAGATTTACCAGTTTTAAGTACTACGATCGGTTTTTTTGCTTTTAATGCTTGCAGAGCTGCCAATTCGAATTCCTGAATATCCTCTATGCTCTCAATATGGAGGCCAAATGCCCTAACTGGCTTGGAAGCAATTAAATGATTTATAAAATCAGTATTCTTTAAGGATGCCTGATTACCTAAAGATATCATGTGTGTCAAAGGCAAGGATCTTTGACTCATAGTGATATCAGAAGAAAGCATTCCACTCTGAGTAATTATGGCCGCCCCATAACCTGGACAATATCCACCATGTTCAAATGGCCAGAGAGCATTTTTCTCCAAATAATTTATGACTCCATAACAATTTGGCCCTACCATAACCATTTCACCTAGACCTTTTACAAGTTCCTTTTCCATCAAAGCTCCTTGAAGACCTGTCTCTCGGAACCCCGCTGAATAACAGACGATCCCACCTGCTGAGGTTTGGCGGAGTTCATTTATAGTATTAAAAATTTTTTTGGCAGGAATAGCCATAAAAACTGCATCCGGACCAAATGGTAGATCCAAAACTGATTTGTAACATTTGTAACCTGCCATATAACTCCGTGTAGGATTTACAGGCCAGATCGATCCCGTAAACCCCCGACGTACTGCTTCGTTAATTGCTACCTCGGCATCAGATCCTCCGATGAAGGCAATTTGTGAAGGCTTCAGTAAACGGCCCAAATTATTAGTTGGTTTTGCCCTCATGCCCCGAGAGGTCGTAAAATCGATCTGGCAATTATATGCCGCTGTATTTCCGAAGTGCCATCCCAAATTCGTTCTAGGCGACTGTCTCTCCACAACCTCTGTATAGGCATTTCCTCCATTAGACCCATTCCTCCAAAAATTTGGACAGTATCATCAGCAACTTTGTTAACCATTTCTGAGCAAAAAAGCTTTACCATGGCTGCATCTTCATCTTTCATGATCTTATTTGCTGCTCTTTGTACGGCATCATAAACCATTAAATCTGCGGCTTTCAGCCCAACTGCCATGTCAGCTAAACGAAAGCCTATTCCTTGAAATTTTCCAATAGGTTGTCCAAATTGTTTTCTGTCTGCGGCCCACTCCGAAGCTAAATTAATCATGCGTTCGGCCTTTCCACAACAGGAAGCACCAACCCATATACGTCCCATGCCAAGCCATTTTCCTGATAACGTCAAACCTTCCCCCTCTTTTCCCAGAACCATCCTCTTGGAAAGGCGAACATCGTCAAAGTTTAATGCAAAAGTTTTGTATCCTCGATAGCTTACACACTTAGTCCCTTCCTTTATATCAAAGCCCTTTTCACCTCGGTTTAACAAAAAGGCAGTAATTCTTTTTCGGACACCTCTTTTTGTCTTGTCCTCACCAGTTACCGCGAACACAATTGCGAAATCAGGCATACAGGGCCCTGATATGAAATGCTTAGATCCATTCAAAACCCAATCATCCCCATCTCTGACAGCATTTGATTTCATCCCCATCACGTCTGAACCCGCTCCAGGTTCAGTTAAAGCAAATAATTCTCGCTTCTCCCCCCTAACACAAGGATATAGAAACTCTTGTCTTTGCTCTTCATCACAAGCAAGAAGAATCTCGGTAGGCCGAGCGATCCAAGAATGTAATGCATGGGAAGTTTTCCCATACTCTCTTTCCAGGATCATCATAGAGCGATAATCCAACCCTCCACCCCCAACTTCAGTGGGTAGATTGGCAGCAAATAACCCGATCTCTTTGGCTCGTGTTTCAATTTGTTTTCCTAATTCAGGTTTAACTTCACCCGTCTTGTCGACTTCATCCTCGTACGGTAAAATTTCTTCTTCAATAAACTTCCTAACTGTCGTGAGCAGGAGAGCATTTTCTTGGTTTATAGCTTGATCCAATCTTATCTTACTCCTTTATATGACCTTTATAATAATCATCACTTTTTTTTCAGATTAAACTTTTTTCTGGCTTCTTCTGGAGTTAGGACTTTAGCCCCCATGAGTTCAACAATACCCTTAGCCTTACTAACCAAATCTGCATTTGAGGCCAAAACCCCTTTTTCTAAATACAAATTGTCCTCAAGTCCAACTCGAACATTACCTCCTAAAGTGACCGCCGCAGCTGCCATTGGCATTTGCATGCGGGAAATACCAAATGCCGCCCAAAAGCACTTTTCTGGCAAATGGTCTTTCATAACCTTCATAGTATCAACAGATTGTTCAGCTCCCCATGGGATCCCCAAACAAATTTGAAATAAAGGAGGTTCGTCAATCAACCCTTCTTTAATCATTTCCTTAGCAAACCTAATATGTCCAAGATCAAAAACCTCTAATTCCGGTTTGACCCCCCACTTCTGGGTCAATTGGGCCATTTCTCTCAAAAATGGCGGTGTTGATATATAAATCTCATTGCCATTACCGAAATTCATTGTACCGCAATCTATAGAACAAATTTCTGGCATACATTCCTTTACGTGAGCTAACCTTTCCTCGGCACTGATCATATCGGTTCCGGGACCTGGTTCAGTCAGTTTATTAGAGTTGAGAACCCAGTCCCCGCCCATTCCAGCCGTTAAATTAATGATTACATCATGCTCATCATCACGGACCCTATCCACAGCCTCCTTGAACAACTTTGGATCTCTGGAACCTTGACCGGTTTCAGGATCTCTAACGTGTAAATGTACTGAGGTAGCTCCAGCTTTAGCAGCCCCAATTGCGGCACTCGCTATTTCTTTAGGGGTAATTGGAACCTTATTACTCTTGCCCACTGTATCTCCAGCACCTGTGACAGCGCATGTTATGACTACCTCAAAATTCATGCCAACCTCCCAATTCAATCTTATCTGAACAACCTATGAAACATGTGTTTTTTGAATTTTTATTATCTCCACAATTTTTCTGTCTCTTTCCAAAGCTAGACTTTCAAAATCCCGACCTGCCGTAATTTCTTCACAGCCTGAAACCATAGCGTCTCTTAACTTCTTATTCAATTCTGGTGCCGTCAATCTCGTCCAAGGTAATTTTAAAGCAGGCCCAAATTGATCTAAATTCGTGGCCATACCTCCTGCACCACACGCAACATGAAATGCGAGGCACTGCCCTTGGATAGCCATTCTGGGGCCTGGACCATTCATTAAAGCTTTATCAATTTGTTCAGGAGTTGCCTCATCATTAGCCACCATATGTAAAGCTTCCCTCCACAAAGCCTCTTGCAATCGGGTTGCAACAAAGCCAGGAATTTCTTTGTTCATGACTAAAGGAACCTTGCCAATATATTCATAAAAATTTCTCGCCCACATAACTGCTTCTGAATTTGTTTTCTTTCCGCCAACTATTTCTACCAATGGAAGTAGATATGGTGGATTAAAGGGGTGGGCTACAACAGTTCTCTCAGGTGTGCCACAATGAGATTGAATATCTGTCATCGTCAAACCAGAAGTGGAAGAACAAATTACTACCTCGCTAGAAACAATATTTCCAAGGCGAGCATAAAGATCTTGTTTCAATGATAAAATTTCTGGGGCACTTTCCTGAATAAAGTCTGCATCTTTAACACAATTTTCTAAGTTAGTACTAATTTGTATTAAATTTGGATCAATGCTATCCAAATCATTTAATTTTTCTAATGAAATCCAAGCTGTTTTAATCATTGAACGGTAATCTTCTTCCTCTATTTCTGAGTGAAGATATGCCTTAACGGAAAGACCCTGAGCCAAGAAAAAGGCCGCCCAACCCGCGCCTATCGGACCACCGCCGATGCTACATACGGTTTTCACACTATTCATTTCAATTAGGTTCATTATTCACCTTTAAATTTAGGATCCCTTCGCTCTACAAATGCAGCAATACCTTCTTCTGCGTCCTTAGAACTCAACATTTTTTTATAAGTCACGAGATCATCTTTTCTCATCTTAGAAAATGATTCCTCCAATGGGTGGCACTCTATTGCTCTCAAAACTTCTTTTACACTTTGCATGGCCAAAGGGGCAGATGTAGCTATCTGATTGGCCCATTCGCGCGCTTCATCTAATAAATTTTCAGATTTTACTATCTTATTTATAAGACCATAATGCTTGGCCTCAACTGCAGACATTCTGCGCCCTAACAAGAACATCTCCATCGCTATGTTGTGGGGAATTCTACGTGGTAGGCGCTGCAAGGCCCCGGCGTCTGGAACGATACCAAGCGGCAATTCAGGCAGACCAAATTCAACATGTTCTGCCGCTAATAAAAGATCGCAACCAAGGGCTAATTCAAAGCCTCCTCCAATGACCAAACCATTTAGAGCTCCTATGACTGGTTTGTTCAAATTCCAGTTCTCGGTTAATCCAGCAAAGCCCCCATCTCCATAATCTGAAGTTTCCCACCAATTTTCCAAAGACATTTCTCCAGAATTCAAAGCCTTAAGATCCCAGCCTGCTGAAAAAATCTTTTCTCCTTTAGCGGTTAAAATACCTACCCATAAATCCTTATTATCTCTGAGTTCCGCAAAGGCTCTACCTAACTCTTGGCTCATCTTTACATCAATGGCATTTACCTTGGGCCTGTTGAGGCAAACCTCAAGTACTCTTCCCGACTTATTTACTTCTATTCCATTAGCCACTATTTTCTCCTTAACAGTTGATGATAAAGCGAATTATTAAAGTATCAACGCATAACAAAAGGATTACTCATTGGTTCATTTGATGTGTTTAACCAAATTGTTTTTGGACGAGTATAATCATACATTGCCTGAAAACCACTTTCCCGCCCATACCCAGAACCTTTAAAGCCTCCAAATTGAGCTATTGGGGATACAACCCGATAGGTATTTACCCAAACAATACCAGCCCTAACAGACTTAGCAACACGCATAGATCGAGCGCTATTTTCACTAAATATACCAGCAGCAAGACCATGTTTGGTATCATTGGCTAAATTCACAACTTCTTCCTCCTCTCGAAAAGTTAAAACGCTCAAGACAGGACCAAACAGTTCCGTATCTACAATCTTTAAAGACTGGTCAGGACAAGATATTATAGTAGGTTGGAAAAAGTAACCTTCCAAATTTTCTGGCCTACTTCCCCCACACAAAAGTTGTCCGCCCTGGGCTTTAGCTGTTTTTAATTCGCTTTCAATATTTTTTATTTGTCCCAGGGTGCATAAGGGCCCCATTTGTGTCACCTCTTCGAGGGGATCACCCATATTGATATAGCGCACAATTTTTAACATTTTTTCAAGAAATTCATCAGCTATGCTTTCATGTAGATACAGCCTAGATCCCGCCACACAGCTTTGACCAGTTGCTCCAAAAATTCCTGCGATAGATCCGTTAACAGCACTTTCCAGATTTGCATCGTCAAACACTATAAATGGTGACTTACCTCCCAATTCAAGAGAAACTTCTGCAAAATTCTCAGCGGAATTCTTAATAATGTTTTGGGCTGACCTTGGCCCACCAGTAAAGGATATGCGTGCAACTAACGGATGCGAAGTTAATTCCTTTCCACAAGGATCCCCATAACCAGTAATGATATTTATAACTCCGGGAGGGAACCCAGCCTTTTCAATAAGCTGTCCAAATTCTAACATTGCCGCAGAGGCATGTTCAGAGGCTTTGAGTACTACTGTGTTTCCGGCAGCAAGAGCAGGTCCTATTTTTACAGCAACTAAAAATAATTGAGAATTCCATGGGACGACCGCAGCCACCACCCCTAATGGTTCGCGTTCTGTAAACACCAGCAAGTCTGGTTTATCTATTGGTAAAGTTTCTCCACTAATTTTGTCAGCACAGCCAGCATAAAAATGGAAGAACTCGGCTATATACTTTGCTTGCCACCGAGTTTCTTTAAGCATTTTGCCAGTATCAATGGTTTCTATCTGGCCTAGGGGTTCAGACATTTCGGAAAGTAAATCAGCTAACCGTCTCAAACACACTCCTCTCTGAGTTGGAGTCATTTTAGACCATGGTCCTTCTGAAAAAGCTTTATGAGCAGACTCGACGGCAGAATCTACATCTTGAGAGTTTGCCTCTGGCACCTGGCACCATACCCTACCAGTGTATGGATTAACACTCTCAAAAAACTTCTCGTCAGTCCCACCAGTCCAGACTCCATTAATAAGCATTTTATATTTTTTGACTTCAGTCATATTATAACCTCCAATATAGTATTGGTAGGAGAGAAAATGATTCTACCAATTAGTGTTATTGTACGCTTTTTTTTGAGAATTTAGAAACATACTTCTTTTTAAATTTATGGTCAGTTTAGAAGGCATCAACATGAAAAAAAAACAACCCTTAGGAGACCCCATTATCATTAATGAAAGACAATTATCTCTTTCGCGAGCTGTACAAGCTGGGGACTATATTTTTTGCACAGGGCAAGTACCCATGAAAGAGGATAGCGTCATGACAAGTGGGTCGATAGAGGATCAAACCAGAGTGGTGATTGAGGAGATCAGAAAGACCCTTGGCATAGCAGACTGTACATTGGATGATGTAGTTAAATCTATGGTTTGGCTTCAGGATAAAAAAGATTTTCCAGGTTTCAATGAAGTCTATAGTGAATATTTTACGAATGACCCTCCTGCAAGATCAGCTGTGGTAAATGAGCTGTTAGTCGATGTCAGGGTTGAAATAGAGGTTATAGCCTACAAACCTCAAAAAATTTCTGAGATCTCAAGTGGATAACATGTCATCCTTTACCACCAAAGGTACTAAATTTAAATTGCGTGGATCTACAAACAAAAAGATTCTAATTTTTGTTCACGGATTAGGTTTGAAAGGCGAAATGTGGCAATGGCTTCCAAAAGAACTTGAACAAGAATTTACCATTGTAACCTATGACATTTTTGGGCATGGCGAAAGCAACTTGCCAGAAAAATCTCCCACTTTAAGAATGTTTTCTCTTCAAATAAAAGAATTGATGGATCACTGCAACTTTGATCGGATCATCTTGGCTGGATTTTCCTTAGGTGGAATGATAGTGAGGCGGTTCGCACAAGATTTTCCGGAATTAGTGGAAGGTTTAATCATAATTAACTCCCCCCATGTTAGATCACAAAAGCAACAAAAATCAATAGAGACCAGAGTGTCCCTTTCCCAAAAATCTGGTCCTACAGCAACAGTATCTGCTGCTATCACAAGATGGTTCAGTAAAAATTTCATAAAAGGAAATCCATTAGTAATTGATAAAGTTAAAAAATGGATTCTTAGCAATGATCCTAGTATCTATCCCAAGATTTATAAAATCTTGGCTTATGATTTAGAAGAGATTATAAACCCCCAACCACCAATCAATTGCCCGACTTTAATCATTACTGCAGATCAGGATTACGGTAATGGCCCAGAAATGAGTGAAAAGATAGCAAACGAAATCAGTCAAAGCCAACTTCACATCATGAGAAATTTAAAACATATGGGATTAGTGGAAGATCCAAATCAATTTGGATCAATTATCAAACCATTCTTACGGCAATTCACAACAGTTGGACCAATTTAAGATGAAACCAGGAATTTTATCAGGGATCAGGGTACTAGATTTAACTAGAATGCTTTCAGGTCCTTATTGCACAATGATGCTAGCTGATCATGGCGCAGACGTGATCAAAATCGAAAGTCCTTCCGGTGATACCAGCCGAGGAACAGGTCCTTTCCGAAAAGAAGATCTTGCCAAAGAATGGTCAGGTTATTTTGTGAGTCTCAATAGAAATAAAAAAAGCTTGTCGCTAAACTTAAAGACGAGTCAAGGAAGAGAACAGTTATTAAAACTTGTAAAAACAGCGGATGTTTTAGTCGAAAACTTTCGACCAGGCGTGATGGAAAAGATGGGGTTAGGATATGATGAAATAAGAGGCCTTAACGAAAAAATTGTATACGCAGCCATAAGTGGGTTTGGTAATCCAGTTTCAGGGGAAAGTCCGTATAAGAATTGGCCCTCTTATGACGTTGTGGCACAAGCAATGGGAGGTCTAATAGGGATCACTGGCCCCAATAAGAATACACCCACTAAGGTTGGACCAGGTGTTGGAGATATTTTCTCTGGCCTTATGATGTCTTTTGGAATTATTGCGGCCATAAGGGAGGCAGAAAAAACAGGTAAAGGACAGCTAATTGATTTGGCAATGTATGATGCCGTAATAAGCCTATGCGAAAGAATAATTTATCAACATGATTTAGATGGGTCCATTCCGGGTCCACAGGGTAATGGACACCCTCTGCTTGTACCATTCGGGATCTTTAAAGCCAAGGATGGCTTTATTGCTCTAGGTATAGTGGATGATTCATTTTGGAAAATTTTAGCTGAAATTATGAGAGATCCGGTATTATCTTCAGATCCAAGGTTTTCTTCAATTACGGATAGACAAAAGAACTCAAAAATACTTAACCAAATAGTTGAGCGCTGGACTTCCTCAAAAACTAAATCAGAACTAAAGTCTCTCCTGGGAGGTTTAGTCCCATTTGGTCCCCTAAATTCAGCCAAAGATATATTTAATGACCCACATGCCATTAATAGATCAATGATTAAGGAGCTAAAACATTCCAACCCCAAAATACAACCCTGGCGAGTAGCTGGAAACCCTCTGAACTTTAGTAGATTTCCCCAGCCAAAATTTTCTTTCCCCCCAGAACTGGGGAACACAAAAATCGAAGATTTATTTAGACAAAGCCCTAAACCACTCTCCGAGAAAGACAAGAGTGACCTTCGATCTGCATTTGGTACCTTTGCGACAGGTGTAACCGTTGTAACCACCAAACAAAAAAATGGTGCCCCCAGGGGGTTTACCGCAAACTCTTTTTCTTCTGTTTCTCTAGATCCTCCCATACTACTAATATGCATTGCAAAAACTGCCCAAAGTTTTGAGACCTTTAGAGATAGCAGTTATTTCGTGATAAATGTTTTGAGCGAAAAACAGCGTGCCGTTGCAGGATTGTTTTCATCACAAAGCCCTGACAAATTTGAATTAACCAGCTGGAAAAAAGGGCCACGAGATTTGCCTTTATTGGATTCATGTTTATCTCATTTTGTATGTCATAAAACCAACTTTCAAGAGATTGGAGATCATGCCATAATGATTGGTAATGTTGAAGATTTTTGGCATTATCCAGGTGAACCTCTTGGCTATTTTCGTGGCGACTACTTTTCAGTAGGATTAGAGCAATCTCTCGTAAATATGGTAAATAAAGAAAGTAACACGCGGTTAGGAGCAATTCTGGAGAGCAATCGCCAAATTTTATTTATTAAAGATAAAGAGAATGAACTATCTTTACCAAAAGCCCCAAGTAGCAATAAGAGCCTACTAGGATTAAAAGATTATCTTGAAAACTTAAACTTAGTTTTCAGCCTAGATTTCCTTTATTCAGTTTATGAAGACCAAGAAATAAATGCTCATATGATCTTTTACCATGGAACCTTTTCAGGAAGCGGTAACAAAAATACCGTAAGCCTCACCCTCGATGAAATCCCCCTAGAAAAGATCCAAAACTTAGCTGAAAGGACCATGGTTGAACGCTATTGCGAAGAATATCACCATGGGAGATTCGGAATTTATCAAGGGAATGAAACAGAAGGCACAGTGAAGAAGGTCTTTTAAAGATTTTGAAAGTTAGGAGATATAGAATGCTACCAGACATAAGAAAAATAATCGCCTATGAAGAAACAATCAAATTTGAGGGCGGGAAAAAAAACCCAAAAGATCTTAGGTTAGTAGGAGTTGCTGCTGTGGTTAAGAATCCTTGGATTGGAAGGGGGTTTGTGGACGATCTTTTTCCAGAAATAAATCGAATTTCACCAGTAATAGGTAGTCTATTAACAACCAAACTCATTTCTATCATCGGATCCGGCGGAGAAGTGGAAGCATATGGTAAAGCAGCCGTTGCGGGAGTAGACTCCGAGATCGAACATGCATCAGCATTAATTCATACACTTAAATTTGGTAATTTCTTACGTGAGGCAGTCAATGCAAAATCTTACCTCAGTTTTACCAACACGAGAGGTCCTGCAAACTCACCGGTTCACATACCCCTGATGGATAAAAATGATACTGGACGCAGATCTCATTATCATACTGTTCAGTTTTCTATTCCAGATGCTCCAGCAGGTGATGAGTTGATTGCCGCACTTGGCGCTGCTACTGGGGGAAGGCCTCATCATAGGATCGGTGATAGATATTCCGATTTAAAAAATCTTGGGAGAGATCTAGAAAATCCAGCTGGGGTTTGAACAGAAAAGGTTTGCAGACCTATTTAAATCTTATACGATTTAAAATACAAATTAGGTTTTTTATTAGAGGCTTATAACAAATGAAATTCCAGTTAGCTGTTAATTTAGAGCGCATGGACACCTCAACAAATATGGAGGAGGTCAAGACACATACCCTTGAAATGGTGAAAATGGCAGACCAAGGGAACTTCAACATTGTTTGGGCAGCAGAGCATCATGCAATAGAAATGACTATAGCACCAAACCCTTTTCAACTATTAACCTGGTGGGCAAATCATACAGAAAGGATAAGATTAGGAACAGCGGTTGTTAATGCTGCTTATTGGCATCCAATAAACTTGGCAGGAGAAGCTGCATTCACTGACCTAATTAGTGGTGGTAGATTGGAATTTGGGATTGGCTCAGGGGCATATCAAAGAGAGTTTGATCGTATGAAGCCAGGATTGAAGCAGCAAGATGGTTGGCGATACATGCAAGAAATGCTTCCACTGTTGAAGCAGTTATGGCTAGGTGATGTAGAACACAAAGGCAAGTACTGGCAATTTCCTTCATCAACATCTTGTCCTAAACCAATCCAAAAACCGCATCCTCCTATCTGGGTAGCAGCCAGATCACCCATCACCTTTGATTATGCTATAAAAAATGAATGTAATATAATGTCCTGGCCTTTAACAAGACCCTTTTCAGAAGCAGAACTTTATAAAAAGCAACTAGATGAAGCTATTTTGAATAATCAATCAAACTTCAAACCAATTTTCGCGATGATGCGACACGCAGCGGTCTATACCAATAATGAAGCTAAAGAGAAAGCACTCACAGCCATAAGACTGGTACTAGGTCAATTTGAAAACTTATTTAAGAACCTTGGGGATGTTGAAAACGGCTTTACAAAACAGATACCACTTAATCAGCTTGTTGGAAGAGAACAATATAACCCTGACATGCTTGCTGAAAACCTTTTATTTGGGAGTCCGGATGAAGTTATCACAAAGCTAAAACATTACGAGCGTCTGGGCGTGGACGATTTTATCTACTACGCTAGCATGGGGTTAGATCACGAAGAGCAAAAGAAATCCTTGAAACTTTTCATTGACGAAGTAATGCCTGAATTTTCTTGATACCCCTGTTTATTTAAGTCGGATTAGCATTTTCCCAAAATTTCCTCCGTTTAAAAGCTCCAGGAAAGATTCTGGAGCTCTTTCTAGGCCGTCTCTTATATCTTCCTTATATTTTATTTCTCCACTCTGAATTAAAGGGCTAACCTCTTTTCGAAATTCTGGAAACGACCCTTTATGATCAAAGATAATAAAACCATTAACTCTAAGCCGTTTCACTAGCACCGTGCGCCAAAATTTGGGGAAAGCCATTGCCTCTTGCAGTCCCTTGCCTGAATACCAGGAAATCATGCCGCAAACTGCTATTCGTCCAAATTCGTTCATATTAGGCAAGACTGCATCGAGAGTAATTCCTGCAACATTTTCGAAATAAATATCAATACCTTTAGGGCAATATCGAGCCACTAATTCTTTGAACTCCCCGACAGAGGCTACTGATTGATGATTAATACAGCCGTCATATCCCAATTCCTCGGTTACATACGAGCATTTTATTTTACTCCCTGCAACACCTATAACCCTAAGCCCTTTTTTCTTTGCAAGCTGACCTACCAGACTGCCAACAGCACCAGACGCAGCTGATACTACTATTGTTTCTCCCGGCGATGCTTTAGCAATCTTATTCAATCCGACCCATGCAGTATGACCAGGCATTCCCAGAACACCTAAAGATGTCTGTTCAGGGATATTGGATTTAGGTATTTTTCTTAATTGTTTACCGTTGGAGATAGCATGAGAAACCCACCCCAATTGGCCAGAAACGAGTTCACCCACTTTAAATCCATTGTTTTGGCTATCAATCACTTCAGCAACACATTCTCCCTGCATAGTTTCTCCGATTGAGACAGGTTCTGCATAGGATTTACTACCATCCATTCTCCCGCGCATATAGGGGTCTAAAGACAGCCACTTTACCTTAAGTAACAATTCCCCTTTCTGTAATTTTGGGGTCTCAACTTTTTCGAAACGAAAATTCTCCTTTGTCGGCTCTCCTTTTGGCCTTTCTGCCAGAACAACTCTATCTATATTCATCTTATTTTCCTGTTACTTATTTAATTTTAAAAACTCGACATTCTTTGAACAATTCATCCCTAATGTCCAAGAATTCTCCATTATATTTATCATACTGCCCCGATGCCAAAAGAAGAATACATTTTGCAGGTTCACCAGGACTAATCATATCTGATTCAGGTAAGAAAGAGATTTCGTTTATCGCTGATTTGCGTATTTCGTTTTGCATCTTTGTTTTCACTAAACCAGGTGCAAAGCCAAAACTTTTTATCCCAAATCTCTCTCCTTCCAAGGAAACCTGTTTGGTAACCATATGTAAAGCAGCCTTGCCAGAGCAATATGCAGTCCAACCGAATCTTGGGTTCTTGGATGCTCCAGACAAGATATTTATTACATAACCTCTTTTTTCAGAAAGTGCCTTCCATACCTTAGAAATTAACGCTATCTGTGCCGTAACGTTAATTCGAATCGATTTATCTAATTCCCCCAAATCTATTTCAGGAATACTAGCCAGTGGTGAAATAGTGGCAGCATTATTTATAATTATATCCAGCTGTCCCCAAGCACCAACAATATCGGCCGCCAGCTTTGACAACCTTGATAGATCTGACATATCACAATCAACTTCCTTCGCAATGCCACCTGTTGCAATAATATTCTCTATAATCTCTTTGCAATCACCTGCTTTCCGACAACCTAATACGACTCGAGCGCCACATGCAGCGAAGAGTACCGAAGTTGCACGGCCGATCCCTGATCCAGCACCAGAAATAAAAACTACTTTACCTTTCAAACTTTCCATGCTTTTGCTTTTTTTATTAACACGAATCCTAGTATAAATCCCGTATTAGAATTTAAAAGCTCTAGAAATACTTTTTCACATACCTCCAATGAAGATAGAAAATTTTCAACTGCAGACAATAATACCCCAGCAATTCGATACAATTATTGATGTACGGTCACCAGCCGAATACTCTGAAGATCATATTCCAGGCGCTATTAATCTACCAGTCTTGTCAGATCAGGAGCGTAAAATAGTAGGGACGCTTTACAAGCAAGAAAGTAAGCTTGAAGCCAGAAAAATAGGTGCAAAATTTGTGTCTGACAATATCTCAAAGCATCTGAGTGGGATCTTGGCTGAGAAAGAAGACCAATGGAAAGTACTGATTTATTGCTGGAGAGGAGGTCAAAGGTCAAGATCCTTGGGCACTGTTCTATCCGAAATAGGTTGGCAAACATACATTTTAGACGGAGGTTACAAATCCTACAGAAGGCTGATAGTAGACAAATTGTATGAAAAACACCTTGAGAATAACGTGATAGTGGTATCTGGTTACACTGGGACTGGAAAAACAAAAGTTCTGGGTAAATTGAAGAAACTAGGTGGGCAGGTTATTGACCTTGAAGAACTTGCAAATCATAGAGGATCAATTTTTGGTTCACGGTCATCAAGGCAACCATCACAAAAAGAATTTGAAAGTCGAATAGCAAAACTGCTCGAAAACTTTTCAAAAAAACATCCTATTTTTTTAGAATCTGAATCAAATCAAATAGGTTATCTGAAAATACCGCCAAGCCTTTGGCAAAAAATGAAAGCCTCACCTCATATAGAATTATATGCAAAAATTGAACAGCGCGCTGAATTTCTTATAAGTGAATATCCCGAATTGTATGAGAATCCTGAAGGTTTACTGCAGAAGATCAAACTTTTGAGCGGGTTTCATAGCAAAAAACAAATACTTGCTTGGATAAATTTGGCTAAAAAAAAACAATTCCCACTTCTAGCGCAAGGCCTTATGACGGACCACTATGATCCTAAATATGGGAACGCTTCAAACCATAAAGAAACAAGTAGAAGATATCGTATCAGTATAAATCCCCGTGACTCTAAAAATATAACCCGAGTGGCATCAAGCATTTTGGATAAGACCTTTTCGGAAAAATCAATTAACTTTTATTTCGGGTCTACCAGCAACAAATTCACCAATGACTGAACTACAAAACCCATGCTCATTAAGCTTTTTAACAACTATATTCACATCTTTCTCAGGTATTGAAGCTAACAATCCCCCAGAAGTTTGTGGATCAAAAAGCAAAGGCCACTTAATATCGCCTGTTGAAAATCTGACCAGGGGATTATGGCTTAAATTTTCTTCAAAAAGAGTTGACCTGACACCATGTGAAGCTAGTTCCTTGGCTCCTTCAAGAACAGGCAACTCATCTAAATATAATGTCACAGCAACGTCCGATTCTTGGCAAATTTTCATCAAATGACCAGCAAGACCAAACCCAGTAATATCTGTCATAGCTGTTGCTTTCTGTCCCATAATTCTTGCTATATTACCCTGAGATCGCATCATCCAGTCATGTGCACTTTTGATCCATGTTCCTTTTGATAAACCTTGCATTTCACCAGCTAAAATAGTCCCAACCCCGATTGGTTTGGTTAGGATCACCTTATCCGTTGGTGAAGCTCCTTCAGTAGTTCGTGGTTTCTCATGCACATTACCTAAAATGGTGAAACCAATCACTAATTCTACCCCCTTGCTCGTGTGACCCCCAACAATGTGAGCTCCTTCGGCTAAAAACGCACTTCTGGCAGCCGCCATGATCTCTGTTAAACAGTTTTCTTGGAATTCGGGTGAGCCTTCCGGGATGGTGATATGACTCATTACTGCAACTGGATCGGCTCCCATCGCCCATATATCACCCAAGGAATGGATGGCTGTTATTCTAGCCATTTTCCATGGATCATTACAAAACTTTCTTAGATGATCCGTCGTTAAAACTTTGAGGGATTCGCTCAAATTTAGTACCGCGGCATCATCCCCAATCCTATTAGTCATCACTGGTACGTTGGAAGGCAAATTCCTAAGAACCTTTTCTAAAACCTCACCACCAACTTTGGCTCCACAAGCACCACACAGTGGTCGAGTCTCTTCAATAGCTTTATCTCCTTGCCCAGAATCCATAGGCATACTTATCGACGAAAACTTCTTTAAAAATGCTCTGTCCACAAAATTCTTATAAAGCCAAGGAATGTACCCAGATACACTACTAGCCCCTCTGAAAATTAACGCTTTTTTATAACCAACGATTAGTGCCTGAAGAAATTTTTTCTGAGGAATATAATTGAGCAATACGCGAGAATTCAAATATCTTTCCAAATTCTTGTATAAAATTGATGATGCCCTAACTGCAAAAACGCCTGCCTTCTGTAATGGGTAATCTTGGATTGCCGCGCAATCACCTGTAGCAAAAACAAAATCATGTGAAATACTTTGAAGCTTTTGAGAAGTTTCAACAAACCCGTTATCCAATTTTAGTTCTGTAGTGGACAACCAATCGTGAGGGTGTCCCCCGGCAGTACTTATTATTAAGTCAGAAATCATTTCTTCTCCCTCGCGAAAGTGGATTACTTTCTCCGAAATAGCAGAAATATGTGCATTCTCCTTTAGGACTATGTTATTCCCTTCTAAATATGACATAAGTTTTTTTCTAACCTTAATTGGTAAATGTCCCGCTACAGTATATCTATCTATTAATGTAATCCTTGGGATATGCCCTAGGGTCTTCAATTTAAGGTTCATTGCCAAAGCCAACTCACACCCCGCAGCTCCTGCTCCTATTAAGGTGATAGCAGGTTCTTTGCCTGGAGCGCCCAAGCCAGATAAAAACTGTTCCCAAGAAGAAAAAAACTCTCTAAAAGGTTTTATCGGTAGAACAAATTTTTCAAAACCCTTTAGCTGAAGGAGACTATAATTGATCCCTATGTCTAAAGAAAGAATATCATAGCTTAATGGGTTTCTTTTTTCCAAACTCAAATTCTTTTTTTCTAAATTGATATCTGTCGCTAAATCAAAAATAACCCTCGAGTTTGCATAGTTAGCAAGTTTGACCAAATCTACCTGGATATCATTTTGATCATAATTCCCCACGATAGCTCCTGGGAGCATCCCAGTGTAAATCATAGTAGCATCAGGAGTAACTAAGGTAGTGATTAACCCTTCTACAGGACGCATCCCTAATTTTTTTAATAATAGAATGTGGGAATGACCGCCCCCCAAGAGTACTAACCTTTTTTCTGGCATAGAAACCTGACTTCTTTTTATGGATAATTCATGGAAAGTTGATATGATTCTAATCGATAAAATAAACCTAACGAAGTAGGATAAAAGTTCAATAGTAAGGGAGAAAAGTACAAATGGTAAAGATCCTTGAAGATTTTGCAAAAAAAAAGAAGATCCGTTATTTCATGATTTCATTTACAGATCTCTTTGGAGCACAAAGAGCTAAGCTAGTGCCCACAGCCGCAATCGCGGAAATGGAAAAAGAAGGTGCTGGTTTCGCTGGATTTGCCACGTGGCTAGATATGACCCCAGCTCATCCAGATATGTTGGCAGTCCCTGATCCCAAAAGTGTTATCCAATTGCCTTGGCGGCAAGACGTTGCATGGCTTGCATCTGACTTAGTCATAGACGGGAAAGAAGTTGCACAAGCTCCAAGAAATGTCTTACGCCGACTTATAGCTGAAGCTAAAAAGAAAAAAATGCGCGTTAAAACAGGGATTGAAGCCGAGTACTTTCTTATTAAGCAAGATGGTTCTGCAATATCGGACGATTATGATACAGCTGAGAAACCCTGTTATGATCAGCAAGCCGTCATGCGAAAATATGATGTGATAACTGAGATATGTGACGCCATGCTTAAACTCGGATGGGGTCCGTACCAAAATGATCATGAAGATGCAAATGGTCAGTTTGAAATGAACTTTGAGTATGATGATGTATTAATAACTGCGGACAAGCATTCTTTCTTTAAATTTATGGTAAAATCTATTGCTGAAAAACATGGATTAAGAGCTACCTTCATGCCAAAGCCTTTTTCAAATTTAACTGGTAATGGTTGCCATGCGCACATATCGGTCTGGGATTTACAAGGAAAACAAAATATTTTTGCTGACAAAAAATCTGACTTAGGTCTTGCCAAGAGTGGCTTAAACTTTCTTGGTGGTATTATGGGGCATGCAAAATCAATCGTCGCCATCACAAATCCTACAGTCAACTCCTACAAGCGAATAAATGCGCCAGTCACCCAGTCGGGTGCCACTTGGGCACCTAATACCGTGACCTGGAGTGGGAACAACCGAACTCACATGGTTAGAATACCTGGCCCTGGCCGTTTTGAACTGCGTTTACCTGATGGAGCAACTAATCCGTATCTTTTACAGGCAGTAATTCTGGCCGCTGGCATGATAGGAATTGAGACAAAGGCTGATCCAGGAAAAAGATACGACAATGACATATACTCGGATCGTACGGCAGACAATGAAGTGGAAAAATTACCCGCCAATTTACTTGATGCATTAAGGGAGTTTTCTCAGGACAATTTACTTATAAGCAAGCTTGGTACTGACTTTTCAGATGCTTATATTAAACTCAAAAATCAGGAGTGGGAAAAATTTATCTCCCATCTTACAACCTGGGAGACCCTTAATACTCTGGACGTTTAGAACAATCTCATTGGAGGATGCCTCAAGACAATATGAGTTGATCACCGCAAGATATTTTTCCCTCTTTCAATACTTCGCAGTAAACTCCAAAATCCTTGTGACCATAATTGGATTGAAGAGCTGTAAGGGTATCTATATCTTTCTTACCATTCAGCGGATTAGCTTTGGTAGCATTGCAACGTTGTATACGTTCCACCACTTTTAACCTGACGTTTCCGATCGCTATTTCTTGATCCACCCAATTAAATTCTTCAAAAGGTTTTCCCCCTCTTAACCAAATGTTACCCCTAAATCTCCTTGGATCTAGATCAGCTCCTACTTTTTCTGATAATTCATGTAGTGAGTTTAATGATAGAAGAGAAATTGAAGGATATTCCGTATCCGTTGATCCTCTATTATCAACCTTATATAATAAAGAAGGGGCAGGTCCATTTTCTGGACACAATGGTTCGATCCAATCAAGGAAGTTCTGCAAATCTGTCTCAATGTTAGGTCTAAAACGAAAACTTTGAGCATCTGGATGATGGAGATCTAAGACCCCGGTATGTTCATTATATTTTGCAGATATGGCCATTAAAGTTGGAGCAATTGCACCTCTCAAAAATGACTGACAAGGCAGCCAATATCTTCCCGCCTCTGGTATCCGTGTCTTATTATGCGCTAAAGCCCAAACTCTATCCCCTGGCATTGTACTGCCCACTATCAAATTAACGGAATTGATCAACTCAGATCCCACGCTTTTTATCGGATGACGAAAAATTTTCGCAACTATAGGGCTTGTTTGGGAATCCACCATTTGTCTCCTTACCAACATGACTACTATATAACTTCTAATCGCACAAAAAAACCTGAAATAAACCTAGGCTAAAGATAGAATTGCAATAGAAGAGAACACTAGCATAATTCCCGCGCTTTGGGTTTTTGATAATCTTTCTTTATAAATAATGCAAACTAACAGAACGGTTATTAAACCAAATGTAGAAGCAGAGACAGAAGAAAACTCTGGTCTGCTATAATTACCTGCATAAACCATGATAGTTAAAGCAATAGTGTCTGCAAGACCCATAAATACTAAAACCAAAATTTGATTAAAACTCAAACCTAAGGGGCGCATCTTTTTGAAAGCAAAAGTGAAGAGAATAGTTGCTGCTGCTAATCTAGCAATTAAATTAGATGAAACTTCTTGGCCATTAATAATTTGATTTTGTCCTAATTGGAATGAGATAGAAAAAAGTAATGCAGCTAATAATGACCAACTGACAGTAGGTAAAATATGTGATTTAAATGATGTATTCTTGGTAATTTGAAAACTTACCGTCAGTGCCAACCCCACAATCACCAAGGCACACAGTAACCATTGATAAGCTTCAGGGCTTGTGCCCATCATGGCGGCATATAATAAAGATAAAAGTGGATATGAGCAAATTATGGGTGCCGCTATAAAAACTGGCCCCTGATCAAAGGCTTTGTATAAGCTGTAAGTAGCAGCCAGGAATAACAGGCCATAGATGGTGGAAATTAGCAAAAAAGGCTGTTCGAAAACGAGAGTCTTATTTGAAAATACCAAAATCATTGAGAGAGCCAGTATGCCTACGACGTTGGTTATAATTAACGCAGTAAAGATATTTACTTTTTTGACTATAAACCTGACAAAAAAGTCATGGAGTCCCCACGCAAAGGCCGCCATTAAACCTAAGGCTATCTCAAGCATTACCCCACCTATTAAACCTATTTTGCAAAAAATGATACATCAAATCATTTTAGTCCCTAGAAAATAAACCTGACGAAGTGGCCTAAATCGCCATTCAGCTCTGATTATTTGCTTAAAGAAAGCAGGATTGGTATTTTTTTGGTATAAAATCAGCATTTTTTGATACCTTTTTCAGGAGATAGTGTTTTAATCCGGATACATTCATTTTTCATACAGTCAATTAACCTAAGGGGGGAATGGAATGGAAGAGAAAATTGCCGAATTAACGGCTCAAATTGCGCAGCTCGAGGCAAGCTCGCAAGTAACAAACACGATGTTTGCGGAAGCTTATTACTACTTAACAATACCGCTAATGATTCTTATTCATGCAGGCTTTTTAGCCTATGAAATGGGTGCTACACGGATGAAAAATGTTTTATCCTCGGGTGTTAAGAACATCTTAGCTTTTGCATTTGTAATACCGGCTTTTTACTTTGTTGGTTGGTGGGTCTATTGGGCCTTTCCAACAGGGATCAATTTTGCTGCAGGGCCTATGGGAATTTCTGGCTGGGAATATGCTAGCGGTATCGCATGGGGCTGGGGAGAATCCGCTCAATACATGGGACCAAATATAGCTGATAATGCGTCAGGCGTATTCTGGGGTGCATTTGCTTTATTTGCTGCTACTACGGCTTCTATTATGTCCGGTTCTGTGATTGAGAGAATCCAAACGGTTGGCTTTGTAATCCTGGCAATTGTTCTTGGAGCTTTTGCTTGGGTAGTAGCTGCGGCCTGGGGCTGGCATGCTGATGGATGGCTTGTGACCCAGTTTGGCATGCATGATTTCGGGGCTGCCGGAGTGGTTCATGCAGTTGCCGGTTTCTTTGCCTTAGGTGTTCTTATTAACCTAGGACCTAGAATTGGGAAGTTTAATGCAGATGGCTCAGCTAATGACCTTTCAGGACACAATCTGCCATTTACTGCTACCGGGCTTATGCTAATTATCGTCGGTTTCTGGGGCTTTCTAATGGCTTGTATGATCTTACCTGGAGAAGGTTGGAGCTGGACAGCTAATACTGGAACAACCATTTATGGAACTCCTATGAACCTTTCTGCATTATCATTTAATATCCTGATGGGTATTTGTGGTGGCGTCATTGGAGCATGGTTACTTAATCGGGATCCATTCTGGATGATGTCTGGTGCCCTTGCTGGCATAATTTCAGTGGCATCTGGTCTAGATGTATATTTTCCTGCATTGGCACTCATTGTAGCCATCGGTGCAGGCCTTCTTCTACGACCAGCAGCGAGAATGCTGGAGGCTTTTGGTATTGATGATGCTGTAGGAGCAGTCACAGTTCATGGTACGATAGGTGTTTATGGCATGGTTGTTTTCGGTGTCTTTGCGACCGGATATCCTGCGCTATTTATCGAAAATGCACCAACTGTATCTATTCTTGGCCAATTAGTGGGTGCAATTGTGTGCTCCCTATGTGGCTTTGTTCCTGGATACCTTTTGTCTCTTGGACTTGGTGGCCTAGGTATGCTCAGAACGCCTGAAGCAGCTGAGATTGCAGGACTTGACCCGACCAAAGTACCGGCTCAGGCCTATCCAGAAGGTATACCAGCTTCAGCGCAACCAGCTGAATAAACTCTATTAGGAAAGGATAAAAAATGGGATTTCCTTATGATAAATTAGATTGGAGTGTGGTGGACGGTGCCATGTTTATGGGTGCTGGCTCAACTCTCACCTTCTTTTATACTCTCATTGCAATCATTATCTGCATAGCATTCTTGCTGTATGGACAAATGATTGAGAGTGACAAATACGATAAGGTAACAAAATAAAATAAAATCTAAGTCTAGGCCCGCCACTGTTTGGTGGTGGGCCTAGTTACTTTCACCACCATAGTTTCCCCGAACCCTCTCTTTTGTAGGATCAAAATGAGGAAAAGAAACCACCTTCGCAGGTATTCTTTTCTGGAAACCATCTAGTTGACCAACTTCAATTTCTGTATCAACTTTGGAATGTTCGACTGAAATTCTGGCCAAAGCTATTGTTTTATCAAGAATTGGGGATTTTACTGCTGAAGTGATTTCACCTATTTGAGCTCTTCCCAATCTAATGCAATCACCAGAGGATGGAACGA
The DNA here is from genome assembly GCA_902599445.1 of uncultured Alphaproteobacteria bacterium. Taxonomy (GTDB): domain Bacteria; phylum Pseudomonadota; class Alphaproteobacteria; order Rhodobacterales; family Rhodobacteraceae; genus CACIIZ01. The sequence goes on along the minus strand of CACKFK010000022.1, from coordinate 389 downwards.
GGCCACCCTCTATATCCAGTCCCACTAGTTTCTTTTGTGGATTGGTTTTTTTCTTTTCCAGTGCTGCTCGCCCAATAAAGTCTGCTGTCTGAGTTTTTAATGGTACAGTGAAACCTATTCCAGCCTCAAAGGGATCTATCTGGTCTGTAAATTCATATCCAGCAAATATCAAACCAGCCTCTACTCTAAGCATGTTGAGGGCTTCTAGACCCAAAGGAGCCAAGCCAAACTCCTGCCCCGCATCCCATATAACATTAAAGACTTCCTGGGCATTCCTGGGATGGCAAAAAACTTCATATCCTAATTCACCTGAATATCCAGTCCTACTTACAACACAAGAAGGGCCGTGAAAATCCTTTAATCGAGCTACTGAAAATCGAAACCACTGC
>CACKFK010000021.1 GCA_902599445.1 uncultured Alphaproteobacteria bacterium | reverse complement strand
TGGAAAAGGCGTTCCTCAAGATTATAAGACTGCAGTAAAATGGTACACTCTTTCAGCAGAACAGGGTTATGCAGACGCACAGAATAATCTGGGAGTTATGTACGCTTTTGGCCGAGGCGTGATAGAGGACAAAGTTTATGCACACATGTGGGCAAATATAGCCAATTCAAATGGCCATGAGAATGGCAAAAAGTTAATAGAACATCTTCTAAAACAAGGGATGACCCCTTCCCAAATTGAGAAAGCACAAGACTTAGCAAGAGAGTGTGTGAAGAAGAACTATAAAGGGTGTTAGCTAACTAGAGTGTTGTATTTAGGAAGGAATCTTAAAAAAGATATTCAATAAATCCCAATTTGATTGAGTGCCAACTCTAACTGGAAATAAACTTGTGCCAGCCCCAGAAGTTGTGAAGACAGTTCTTTGATTGTCCTTATAAAGCCCACAGGTGGCTTCTTCAGGTGCTGAACTAGGTATCCATAATGCACCATAAAAGGGAAGTCTGACCTGACCACAGTGGGTATGAGCTGCTAATACTAATCCCTTCACCTTTGGGTCAAATGCCCCTGCTGGATCATGCGTTACTGAGAATTTAACCTGATTATCACAAGAATCTGGAAACTCAACGTAAGCATATTTCCTCGTATAGAAATCTCCAAAACCTCTTATGCAAATAGACTGATCTTTAACTTGGAATTCATGAACTTCATTTTCCAGTAATATGGCATTTCTCAGCTTAAATTCTTCAGTCCAAGCTTCTGGATTAGACCAGCTCTCATAATTTCCTAAAACGAATAGCTTCTTAGAGAGGTTATCTTTGGTTAATAGGTCTACTATTCTTAAACGATGATCTGCCATATGGGCTATTTTCTTAGGGGAACTAGTATAATCTCCGGCAAATATGATAATATCTGGTTTTTCTTGGTTAATATCATCTAACAAGGTAGATAACCCGGTATAAGCTTTCTCCGTGTCTGGTAGATGTATGTCTCCAATAAGGGCGATACTAAGTGATAGTGATGACTTTAGTTCAGGATCTTCAACCCTGATTTCCTCACTGTGCATTCTAACATTCAGATTAAACCAGAAAGAGTAGAGAGAAAGGGTCAAAGTAATAATTACTATCAAAGCGTACAAGTAGAATGGTTTTAACTTAAACATGGCTAACCCGTATAAATTTCTTACTGCTGACTAAAGTAACGCTTATGTTTCTCATAACGTTCCACATAACCCTTACAACGATCTCTTTGAAGCTGTTGCACATTTGATAGGTAGTATTCTCTATCCATGCCTGTGCCGTATTTAAACTCATTCAATCTAGCCAAAGTCATATTGATATTGAATTTAGTCTTTATATTATGATTGCCAGTAATCCACTCAAATGCTGTCTGCATCTGTGTGTGCAACCTATCTTCTAGGCCAAAAGGTACGACAAATGAGTCATGGATAGTGAGAATAGGTATTCTAGCTTCAGTAAAATCCTTGATAATGTATTCAACAATCTGACTATCTGTATTCATCAGGTTTATGCCTGCTCCTGTACAGAACAGATTAGCTATTGGTGAGTGGTATTCTTTTATTGTTCCCAATAATCTTGCCAAATAGTCATGAGTAAAGAGACCATGATAGGGATATTTACTATAATCCCATTTACCTATGACAGCCTGATAAGCTTTTGTTTCATCTTTAGCATTCAAAGCCATTAGGAATAGGAGTTTCACTAATGATCTTCTCGCTTCAGCATCATCTATCTTATCTACAGGTATATCATAGGGATCATGAATAGCATTTGAACCTACTGATGCTGTCTCCCAATAATCTATATCCTCTGCAGCGTAAGCTAGGATAGGATGCAGAGCTTTGAAGTCTATCTCTACAGTAGGGTTATCATTGATGAGGATACGTGATCTTTGTTTTTCGTTTATCTTTTGCCACCAACCTCCTGCAAATCTTCCTCCCTCTTCAAAAGAGTTATTATTAAAGATCCTTCGGACAAACTTATCATGCTGACCCATACTAATCAGTTGATCTTTGTAAGGGATTACAGGTGTTTCTAATGTGGGGATATCAATGAAACTCTCTTGCAGCAGTGCGTTATATTGTTGAACCACTGTACGCATTTCATTGGTGGTAGCAGTATCTTTATACTCTATCTCAACCTTATCCTCATCTTTAAGGATAATGACCTCTCTATCTTCAGAGTATCCAATATCAAACTCATCAAACAATGCTTTCTTAAAATACTCTATCAAAGGATCACTAGACCAGATACGTGATAGCCTACCTTCAAATCCACTTTTAAAGCCTACTAATCCTACTTCTACTAACTTGTGGATAACATCAATAATTGTTCTCTTGATATTGAGATGATTGTACCTGCTCTTACCTTTGGAGAATACAGTACCATCCGAATAGGCATTAGGACTCATATGGACTGAAATGTTTAAGTTAGGATCTTTTATGCCATGCTACGTACAAGTCTAATAGAACCGTCTTTAAATGCTTCTTAACTATTCTTTGGTTAGTAGCAGGAGAGTTAAAATGCTCATCATAGATGGCATTAATGAAGTTATTAACTTCTGGATGATTAGAAGATAGGTGAACATCTAATGGTCTTGAATGATTATAGTTTCTAATGTTCACACCTATAGCTATCTAGAACTAATTAAATAAGGAGGAGGAGAGAAGTATAGTTATTATAATTATAGAAGTATAGAGAGCCTTACATTACCAATACATTTCTAAAAGAAAGGATAATCAATCATGGATTTAGAAGAAGTTTACTTACGTCAAATAGATCAAAAGTTAAAACAAAACAATGAATTACAAGAGGAAGCTAACAAACTTTTAAAAGCAATTCTAAGAGAATTAACAAAGAACTAGGCTGTTAGAATCTGCAAAGGTTTTTAAATAGTAATCTTTCAACTATTAAATTTTTAAACAAGATGTTAATCTAATAATTGTCATTTTTTTAAAAAGGACGAAAACATGATAAGAGTTTTTGTACTAATACTGACCCCATTACTGTTTAGCTACTCGTTTGCAGAAGAAAAATATTACATTCAGGAAAATGAAATCAATTACTCTGATGAAGAAGTATGTGCATTATCTACGGTGAAAGTTCCTAGCAAAGGTTTAACTTGTGGCGTATATGAAAATCGCTATTCTATACCCCCTACACGGCCAACTATCGTTAGCGAAGTATCGCCTGAGAACCTCTTACCTATACCACTCCCACGACCTGTTTTTATAAACAAGGAAATCAATCCTGTACCAGTTCCACTGCCTGTTTTTATCAACCCTAATAGTTGGCTGACTAGAGTTTAACAGTAGAAAGGGAAACATTATGGTTATTTCTTCACTTCAAAAAGAGTGACAGGTTTTTCTTCTAAATCATCCTTTAAATCACTTTCAAACTTGATCAGCAAAAAGTCATCTTTAATATCAAAGTCTTTACCATAATCTTTGTGTCCGATGTACTGCCATGTACCACTACTAAAGTAATCTCCAATCCCTCTGCCTAAACACTTGGTAGTGATGGTCATCTTTTCTTCATCCACTGTTGGATTGCACACAAGTCTAGTTGTGCTCATTCCGAGCAATTCAGATGGATCTTCTTGGCCTTCAAGCCAGCCAGAAATGTCTGGTGTTTTATTAGGGTCGTTTGACATGATATAAAAAGGATAGGCAAAGGTTAAAGGAATTAAGTTGCCGTCGGTATCTTCTTTCATCCATACACTCCAATAATTATACATGCCATAGATACACCCTAAAGAATAAAAAGTTGTTTCACCAAACTTATATTTTTCGCTGTACTGATGAGCCTTATCTTCGTCATATGAAATATATTCCCAGAGACAGTCTTCTCCCCTATCAATCCCTTTATAAAAGACTTTTGCCTCAGCTCGTACTTTCTCAAAAAGATCTAAAGGCATTATTTCTGCTGTAGCGAGAGATGTATTGGAAATGAGTAAACTGCAGATTAATATGAGTTTTCGCATCATCTTAGTTTGCTTGAATTAATATCAAAAGAAAAGTATTTTATGGGATCTTAATGTTTGAGGGTAACTGCCCCATTTTAAAGCCCATACAGACTCAAGATTATCGTTAGATCCCTATACGCTTCCTGACACCCAATGTGACTCTCCTGAGTCATCCAGGAGTCACTGAGAGTCCATTGTGGGCACACTTAAAGACCTATCATCCTAACTACACACCTTAATAAGACAACTAAAGTGGTTACCAATCTGTGTCACTGATCTGTGTAGCACACTGATAATATATACGTACAGGGGTGGGGTGGCCCATGCATACCCTCCAAAATTGTATTTTCTAATATAATAATAATTGATTACAGTAATCATTGTAATAAAGTTTGAAAGAAATAATCTATGTCTTGGGACGAAAAAAGCTCATTTTCAATATTTTTAGGGAGTAATTGGGGTACAATAAGTAGTGTTTTTTGCATTTTAGCAATTGCACCAGCATACAAATACGAAATTTTTACGTACACGATTTTTGAAAGTATAATATTGAATTTTGTTTTACAAATTATACTTTTATACACACTAGTTTTTGGAACTGTTTTAGTTATTTATGGAGCTGCAAAACAAGAAATTGGCCCTCCTTATGAATTTGCAACTATAGAAGTTTTAAATTTTATTCCTGTAATAAACAGTTTATTAAATTTCAAAACTAATAAAAAATATTTAAACATTTTTTATTCACTATCATTAAAGGTGCTGAATTTTGTTTGGAAAACATATGTGCTTGTTGCCTATTCTATGGGATTCATTTTTATGTTTTTTTTAGCTACTGTATATGTTGTTTCTTTTATTTTTTATTAAAAATTGAATTTAATGCAATTAAAGATAAAGAGCTAACATGGGTATAGATTTTTTTTAATTTTAGCACAGCAATTATGATAAAGCATATAACGTTCTGTAAAAATTAATCAGCTCAACATTTCTTACTCCAATTAAAAATCATGTTTGACAAGGACTAACAATTGTTTGGAACTAATTCTTAAAACCAAGTTTTAACAAAAGGGCATTAGAAGGACAGATGGTATTTGCAGAATGTGAAAAGTTTTAAACTTCACTCAGTTTACACAGTTTGACGTTACCTGAACTGGTTCACACTCATTGATCAAACACAGACCAATAGTATCTTTTTCTTAAAGATATCTGACTGAATATATTGGAGGAGAATTTAGGGATAGCTCCTCAATGTACCTTACTACTTTTTCAAAATGGAATAGTAACAAAACTAGAGAAACAGTAGGTAATGCAGATGCTTGTGTTGGCAGTTTTCTAAGAGCAGAGGGTGTGTTATTGTTGAGCAAAAGATATTAGAAATGATCAGAATAATACTATCAACAATACTATTACTCATCCTTCCTATTCAGGCTTGGAGTGAGACTCTAACCATGGATGACTTGGTTCAGAGAAATGACCTGTACTATAAGAAATTCACTAATACTCCATTCACAGGTGAGATATCTGGTATTGAAAGTGGAAGTTTCAAAAATGGAAAGAAGAATGGTGAATGGTTGTCTTACCATGAAAATGGTCAGTTAAAGCGTAGAGAAAATATCAAGGACGGAATACGTGAAGGTGTTTGGGAAAGTTATTTTGAAAATGGTCAGTTAGAGGTAAAAGGAAATTACAAAGACGGAGAAAAAGATGATTTGTGGGAGTATAGCCACAAGAATGGTCAGTTAGAGCGTAAAGAAAATTATAAAGAGGGAAAATTTGAGGGTTTAATTGAATATTACTATGACAATGGTCAGTTAAGGGGAAAATACTATGGCACAATTTATGGTTCGGGTTTGAGGGTCGCAACTAATGGCCCTTCTGAATCCTATTATAAAAATGGTCAGTTAGCAGAAAAAGGAAATTTCAAAGACGGAAAAGAAGATGGTTTGTGGGAGTATTATTATAATAATGGTCAGTTAAATTCACAAATTAATTACAAAGACGGACGGCCGATAGATGGTCCTTATAAAATGTATTTTGAAAATGGTCAGTTAGGTACTAAAGGAAATTATGAAGACGGAAAACGTGAAGGTGTTTGGGAAAATTATCTTCCTGATGGTACAAAATTTTTTAAAGCAAATTATAAGGACGGAAAACGTGAAGGTGTTTGGGAATTCTTTAATGAGGATGGTTCTTTAAAAAGCACTCTAATTTACAAAGATGGCATTGAGATAGATTAACCACTAACCCCCCATTTTAAGGCCCATACAGACTCAAGATTATCTTTAGAGTCCAACACCCTTCCTGACACCCAATGTGACTCTCCTGAGTCATCCTAGAGTCACTGGGGATGGTTTACAGACTGTATCTCTCCTCAATGGCAAAGCTGGAGTATAACTAACGTATGCACCCCCAGTGGATCATGCAGAGGGGCGACAAATAAGACTGATGTACAAACTGATGTACAAAACGTGCCTGTTGACACCAAGAACCTTACGGATAAGTTATTGATATTGTGTATATTAAGATGAGCTTGGGGCTGGCATAAGGCAATGATGTCTTCTCAGCCGCACCATATCACATCAGATAGTGTGTTTAACTCATTGATATATATGCAGTTTAGTTATTTGAGTTTGATATGAAGAAAAAAATTACAATTGGAAAAGCAAGGTCATTTCTTTATGGAACTGCAAAATTTTTGGGAGATATTAATTCAATAAAAAGAGGGAGAATAGCCAATAGACTAAGTTCTAGAATTTTAGGTAAAGTAAGTGGGAGAATAACCGGAAAGTTAAATAATAAAGTGAAAAAGATTATTAAATAAAAAGCACTTTAAGGATTAAGAATATGCAAGATCATTACTCTATTTTAGGTGTCCCAAGAAATGCTGATCAAGAACTTATAAAAATTACATACAGAGCACTTGTCAGAATTTATCATTCAGATTTATACAAGGGTGACAAAAAGTTTGCAGATGAGCATTTAAAAAAAATAAATATTGCATACGAAATATTATCTGATCCCAAAGCGAGAAAAAAATACGATGAACAAGTTAAGCAATCTGTAAAAGAAGATGAACCTCCACAATATGAAGATGAAACTTCAAAAGAAGAATATGAAATTTATCAAAAATTAATTAAAGAGGAATGGCGTTATGCTCTGGAATTTTATCCTGAACTTAAAACTGAATACGAAATTTTACAAAAATATAGTAAGCAACTAGCTTATAGGTTTCAAATTTGGCTTGTTGAAACAAAAAGCTTTGATGATTTTAATAAAATTTCAGGACTCCTAAAAACTGGATTTATAATTCTGAAGTTTGGTGTGAATGAAGATTTAAATGAATTTGTTAAAGACTTAATTGAGAATGGACACAAGAAATATGTCATTGAATTATACAACAGTTTAAACAGGTTAGGAATTAATTCTCTTGGGAGAATATTAGAGAGAATAACACCAAAATACCCCCAAATTGAAGAAGATTATCCAAGGGATTTATATAACCTTGGTTATAGCGAGCCAGAAAATGTTAGGCAAAGAAGGCTAAATAAGATTGCAAACAAAGATAGTAGCAAGCTAGTTGCGTATATTTTTTACATATTTATTGGGGCAGTTGTAATAATGGGTTTTTTTTATAGTGATTGAAGCCACAGTAATTTTAAATTTTATCCATCCATTTCTCCAGAATGCCTACAGAATAACCTTTACCATAGCCTTGACCAACTCCTGCAGTTAACCACCCTCCTAACCTATCAATAACATCAAAAGGACACTCAACTGCTCTTAATCTATCTCTGAAGCTATGCCTCAAGGAGTGTACTACGCAATTTTTATGAATGAATGGCTTTAACCATTTATTCAAAGCTGCACTTGCGGAATTAGCATTACAGTATTCACCATCTGTATATCTAGGGAAAGCAAACCTATGATAAGCACCCTTCTCTTTTATTCTTTTAGCAGCCCATAAGGATATTCCAACTAATGGTACATCTCTTTCACTACCAATTGTTTTAAGTCTTCTCCAAGGATGAGGCCTCACTTTTACATGAGGTATTTGATGATCTAGAACTATATCATCAGTAGCTAAACCAGTAGCTTCTCCCAATCTTAATCCAGAATCTATCAATAAAGCTAATAACCATCTTAGATCATCATCCATTTTCTTACATAGATATCTTAAATCCTGTAAGTTTTTTGAAGGAAGAGGACTTCTTTTAGGCTTATCATCTTCTGATGGCATATAAGTTCTAGAAAAAGCATTAGAACAATCTAACCCATTCTCACTAATACATATATTGATAATTGATCTGATACTTGAGAATATTCTTTTGACTGAATTGACCTGCAAACCTCTATCTAAAAGCCAATCACGAAACTTTCCAGCATCCTTTGATGAATATAAAGATAAGGATCTATTACCTAAAAGGTCAGTAACATAACGTATATTTCTTCTAGCAGTACGAAAGAAAACTCTATCTCTACCCTGCCCTTTAAGTTTCAAATATAAATCCAGTGCCTGCGTAAGAGTTGGATTATCATCTCTTTGAGAATTTACCTTATCTTTAGCTATCAGTATCTGAGGAATATCTAATTTCTGAAGACGCAAACCCAACCAATAGTCTTCTAGTTTCTGTTTTACAGTAGATGAAACTCTCAATGCTTTAAGTTTTGATTTGGTTTTGAGACTGAAGCTTATTCTATTAGAAGAATAATATTGTATGAGATCCCTAGGAACTCTTCTAACGAAATAAAAAATTGAATTGCGCGTAGTAAGATATAGTTCTTCTTTTTTGTACATCATTTTGTGCATCACTTTGAATATAACAATAACTAAACTGCATATATATCAATGAGTTAAACACACTATCTGATGTGATATGGTGCGGCTGAGAAGACTTGAACTTCCACGGGTTTCACCCCACAGCGACCTCAACGCTGCGCGTCTACCGATTCCGCCACAGCCGCATTAGTCAGAGGGTATATTTTTTTGCCGTAGATTCAATAGTAAGCTAGTAATATTTTACTAAATAAACCATTAGCTATACAGAGGAAATGAAGTATAATTGTAGAAAGAAATTTCTTTCTGAAAAATGCATTAGGACACCAATGGACTGGATTACTAGTAAAGGCCTTATTGAGTATCAAGAAGCATTAAATAGAATGGAATCAAAAGTTTCCAAAATTATAAATAATGAAAGAAATGAAACTATTTGGCTGTTAGAACATTCGGATGTTTACACTGCAGGTACTTCAGCAAATATCAAAGATCTTAAAGACCCTAAGAGATTTCCTGTAATTACTACAAACCGTGGGGGTCAGTTTACATATCATGGTCCTGGGCAAAGGATAGTATATCTAATGATTAAACTAGAACGATTTCGTTTTGACGTTCGAAAATATGTATATTTCCTAGAGGAATTAGTTATTAGAACTCTAGATGATTTTAGTATTAACACCCATCGATGGGAACAAGCGATTGGGGTATGGACCCAAAATGATTCAACATCGGATCCTGAATATAGACTGAATCGATATAAAATCGCTTCAATAGGTATAAGGATTCGTCGTGGGGTTGCGTTCCATGGCATAGCAATAAATATGACCCCCAATATAAAAAATTTTGACGGCATTACCCCCTGCGGTCTTCAGGATGTCCGAATGACTTCTGTTGCTAGGCAGGGCATGGAAATAAGCCTTGCTGATTTTGATGAATCACTTAAATTTAATTTTGATAAGTTGATTAAAGTAACTACCACTTAGAGTTTTAGAGAAATTTGATAATAAATGACTTGGATTGAGGCATGATGCCACATATATATAGATGAAGAATTGGAGTAAGTGTATACTCAAACGAAATGTTTGAGTATACTTAACATGGTAATAACCCTAGTTGGAGGCATATATGGCAGAAGCAGCTGGTAATCTCACCGAAGACCACGGAAAGCCAAATTTTTTTACTAGGTGGTTTATGTCAACAAACCACAAGGATATCGGTATACTTTACATCGTAACAGCTGCACTCTTTGGATTTATATCTGTGGCTTTCACTGTTTATATGCGTTTGGAACTTATGGAACCTGGCGTTCAGTATATGACTACAGATGGTCAACCAAATGGGCATTTGTGGAATGTATTAATAACAGGCCACGGCATTTTGATGATGTTCTTTGTCGTAATTCCAGCGCTATTTGGGGGTTTTGGTAATTATTTTATGCCCCTAATGATCGGAGCGCCAGATATGGCTTTCCCAAGGATGAATAACCTTTCATATTGGCTTTATGTAGCTGGTGCTTCTCTAGCAACCTTGTCTCTCGTTACTCCTGGTGGGAATGGGCAACTTGGATCAGGAGTGGGATGGGTTCTTTATGCCCCTCTATCTACTTCTGAAATGGGTATGTCAATGGACTTAGCAATTTTTGCTGTCCATTTATCTGGTGCATCATCTATTTTGAGTGCGATAAATATGATTACTACGTTTCTGAATATGCGAGCACCAGGGATGACATTACATAAAACACCACTTTTCCCATGGTCAATATTGGTAACCGCTTTTCTGATTTTACTTTCGTTACCGGTACTAGCTGGGGCCATAACTATGCTTCTCACGGATAGAAATTTTGGGACAGCATTCTTCGATGCATCAGGCGGAGGAGACCCCGTGCTATATCAACACCTTTTGTGGTTTTTTGGACATCCAGAGGTATACATGATTATAGTTCCTGGATTTGGTATAGTTAGTCACGTCATTGCCACTTTTTCAAAGAAACCTATTTTCGGTTACTTACCGATGATCTATGCAATGATAGCTATTGGTGCACTAGGATTTGTTGTCTGGGCTCACCATATGTATACCGTGGGGATGTCTGTTACCCAGCAAGCCTACTTTATGTTAGCCACCATGGTTATAGCAGTTCCCACAGGAATAAAAATCTTTTCCTGGATAGCCACAATGTGGGGAGGTTCAATTCAGTTTAAAACCCCTATGCTTTGGTGCCTAGGGTTTCTTTTTCTATTCACAGTTGGTGGCGTAACAGGTATTGTCCTTGCACAAGCCGGAGTCGACAGAGCCTATCACGACACCTACTACGTAGTGGCACACTTTCACTATGTGATGTCATTAGGAGCCGTATTTTGTATCTTTGCTGGAATATATTATTGGATTGGAAAAATGTCTGGGCGACAATACCCTGAATGGGCGGGTCAATTACACTTCTGGCTCATGTTCATTGGTTCAAATATAACTTTTTTCCCACAGCATTTTCTAGGAAGGCAAGGTATGCCACGAAGATATATTGATTACCCTGAACAGTTTGCTCTTTGGAATTATGTTTCGTCATTAGGAGCTTTTCTGTCTTTTGGCTCCTTTCTACTTTTTTTCGGGATAGTATTTTATACGGTTTTGTGGGGGAAAAAACTAACGAAGAATGCGTATTGGGGAGAGCATGCAGACACATTAGAATGGACGTTGCCTAACCCTCCGCCAGAACATACATTTGAAACTTTGCCAACACGTGATCAATGGGATAAGGCTCCACAACATTAAGAATGGACTCTCTCCATAGGACAATCCATATGGTCACAAAAAGTGTAAGTAATTGGAATGGTGAAACAATACTGTCTCTCACTATATGGCGACACAGATCTTGTTCAAAAAAAACTTTCCACGGAGTGATACTGTTAATAGCTTTTGTTCTTTTGATACCCCCTTTATTATTTCTTGAGCTAAAGCTTGCAGTAACAATACTCCCTTTCTCACTAGTATCAGTTTCTCTACTGTACTTATTTTGTGAACAAAGCTTTCAAGACAGCAAACTTAGTGAGACGTTAAAAATATTCCCTGAAAGGATTGTTCTTCATAGGTTTGAACCAACGGGTGAGATAAAAACATGGTCGGCAAATCCCTTCTGGATCCGCGTATGCCTCCATAAAAAAGGACCTGTAGAGAATTATTTGACCCTCCGAGGAAATGGTAAAGAAGTAGAAGTAGGCTCATTCTTGACACCAATGGAACGAAAGGACTTAAATAACCTTATTATCAAATCCATTAGCAAATTAAAAACAAAGAATTTCTCTAGCTAGTTTTCCTATTTTCTGATATTTATTTACCGTTAAGATTGTTTTTGTTAAAGCAATTTCACCAGAAGAAATGTTTTTTTATACCATTAATTACAGATATTAAATTGATCTATCAAAATAAAGATTTGTGGTTAAAAAACCCTAACAAGAGGGTTTCACTACTAGGAATGTCTGGTTTAGGGAAAACTCGGTTATCAAATATTTTACAATCAAAATTTCAGTGGTTTCATTATTCCGTGGATTATAGAATAGGAACACGTTACCTCGGGGAGCACATTGTCGATAATTTCAAAGAGGAAGCGATGAAAAACTCCTTTCTTAGAGGATTATTGTTATCTGATAGCATTTATATTTCATCAAACCTTACCTTTAATGATCTCTCTCCTTTGTCCAGCTACTTGGGAGCACCCGGTGACACAAACCTAGGGGGATTAGAACTTGACATGTACATTGAGCGTCAACGGCAACATAGAGAAGCTGAGATTTCTTCTGTTCTAGATACAAAAAAATTCATTGAAAAATCAACTAAGATTTATGGTTATAATAATTTTGTCTGTGATACTTCAGGGTCAATATGTGAGGTGGTAAATCCACTAGATCCTTCTGACCCATTATTAAACCACTTGTCAACTAACACTTTAATTCTATTAATAAAAGGTAATCCGACCCATAATGAGGAGCTAATAAAACGATTTGCCGAAAACCCTAAACCGATTTATTACAATGAAAATTTTCTCCACAAAAAGTGGAATGCCTACACAAAATTAAATTCCATACCAGAACATAAAGTTCATCCTGAGAAGTTTGCATTATACTGCTTCGAGGACTTACTAAGACATAGAGCCCCAATTTATGATAAAATAGCCCAAAATTGGGGCATCACGCTGCAAGCGAATGAAGTCTCAGAAGTAAGGGATGAAAAAGACTTTCTAGATCTGATTTCAAATAACCTTTTTAGGAATAACCACTGAAAAAAAGACTGCGTAAACATTGCCTATACGATTGCCACAAAACCTACCTGCTTACGATATTCTGAAAAATGAAGGCGTAATGGTTATGTCTGAGGATACTGCAGAAAGGCAGGATATTCGACCGCTCGAAATAGCTCTCTTGAATTTAATGCCTGAAAAGGAAAAAACTGAACGTCAATTTGCCAGGTTAATTGGTTCAACCCCATTACAAGTTAGGCTCACCCTTATAAGGATAACAAAACACACACCGAAAAATACCCCACAAGAATATTTGAGCCAATTTTACAAATCCTTTCATGCGGTTAAGAATAAGAAATTTGATGGAGTTATAATTACGGGTGCTCCTATAGAAAAATTAGACTATGAGGACGTCCATTATTGGGAGGAATTATGCGATATTTTTGAGTGGACATCAAAAAATGCCCATGCAGTTCTTGCTGTGTGTTGGGGAGCCATGGCCATGTTGTACTTTCGATTTGGAATCAAAAAATTTCCCCTAAAAGATAAAGCTTTTGGTTGCTTTCGGCACAAAAATTTTTCTCCCCAATCACCGTATCTCCGTGGTATTTCAGATGACATTGTCATACCAATTAGCCGTTGGACAAAAATAAGAACTGAAGACATAAGAGATTTTCCTGATTTAGAAGTATTATTAGATTCTAACGATATGGGACCATGTCTCATAGACCATCGCACAAGAAATACTCTATATATGTTAAATCATATCGAATATGAAACTAATTCTCTAAATGAGGAGTATCAAAGAGATTTAATGGTTTCACCCAAAACAGCTATGCCTGTAGATTATTTTCATGAAAACAACCCTCGTCTGAAGCCAACAAATAGGTGGCGCAGTCATGCTCATCTCCTTTTGGGGAACTGGATTAACCAGATATATCAAGAAACCCCCTTCAACATGAATTTGATTGGAGAATAAAATTCATATTTCTCTATCCTTTATTTGCCTAACTGACTAAAATTTTCTAATGATTTGTCGATATTTAATGTATAGTCTCAACCAATTATCAATAACTAAGACGAAGAAAATCAAATCAGATAAAAAACCAAATATATATAAACTATAAAGCTAATTCAATGCATTATGATCCTCCTAGAGCACCTCAATTTTATGTGACGGCACCGCAAAAATGCCCCTACGTCAAAGGAAAAGTCGAACGGAAGTTGTTTACTGCCTTATATGGGCGAAACTCTGAAAAATTGAATGACAATCTATCTCTTCAAGGATTTAGGCGATCTCAGAAAGTTCTTTATAGACCTTTATGCGCCAACTGCTCGGCATGTTTATCAATTAGGGTGAATGCAAAGGATTTTGCAATATCAAAATCACAACGCCGAGTCCTGTTAAAAAATCGTTTAATCAAGTGTGAAGAAAAGAAACCTGAAGCAACTGATGAGCAATACTCAATATTTAAGTCTTACTTAAAGTCAAGACATTTACATGGTGGTATGAGCGATATGGATGCCTTAGAATTTTCGTCAATGATTGAAGAAACTAATGTTAATACGAAAATTTTTGAGTATAGGCTCACCAATGACGACGTAAAAGATAAACTTTTAGCCATCTCTTTAACGGATCAAAATAGCGACGGGCTATCAATGGTTTATTCCTTTTTTGATCCAGCGTACAAATACCTTAGTCTTGGGAAATTTATGATCCTTGATCATATCAAGTTAACAAAGAAACTAGGTTTACATTTCCTTTATCTGGGATATTGGATCAGAGAAAATGATAAGATGGGGTATAAGTCTGAATATCAGCCTGCTGAAGTTTTTCACTTTGATAAGTGGATCCCATTAAACAACAGCTTTATAAATAATCTCAACCTAGATAAAGGCCATGAATTACCTGCTATAAAGAAAAATCCTTCTGGTATAGAAGCGATAATCCAGCTACCAAGGTTTTCAACAGACCCAAGCTAATTATCTTATCATTGTGATTAAAAATAAAGTGAAATATCTTGATGAACAGACCGGCACCTTGATATACGGGGTACTAGGAAAGACGGCAATCTATCTTGTCCCCTTAGTCCTATATTTGTAGCAGTATCTTTTTGGAAATCAATTAATGTAGGTAAAATAGTTTTGACAGCCTCTTTCCTCCAAGAAATTTCTTTATCTAGCAGTAATGTGGCTTTTTCTAGATAGTCATTGGCCTTGGCATAATTATCTTTCTTGAATTCCTTTCGAGCTTTATTAAGCAGAGACTTCACCCCACTACCACCAGAAATACTATTGAGGTTCTTTGACACCGTTTTTAAAGCTTCCTGCTTTCTTTGATTATCCATGCTTGTGAGTGTGCCTTTGAACTCTTCAAAATACTGCTGAAAATCAGTGAAACCAGCACCTGATGATATTGTGATTATCACATCTTTTATACCAGTATGAGCATCGTCCATAGCCCTACGATACTTGCGTTGAGCTGTTGTCAATGACTTAAGCTTTTTTTGGTATTCCGTAGAAATTTTTTCCCAACCTGAAGGTATTGTATTGGAAAGCTCTTTTTTCTTTATAAGGTTCTCATCAATTTCATCACTAATGTGATTCTTAGTGTTTTGATCATCAGTGATTTGACTTTCTCTTTTCAATTTTTTTATACGACTGTCAATTTTACGGATCTTCCTTTGGATAATTCGAACCTCAGTATGTGTTTTCGCATATGATCTTGTAGCTTCCACAAGTACTTTTTGTGATTCAATTACATCACTAAGTTTTGTAAATACTGTCAGAGCAACTTCATGTGCATCATCAATTTTTGAAGAAACTTTCGCCGGTATTATACTCAAATCAAGTTTCTTTAAATTGTTGATCGAAATGGTAATTTCGTCCTCATTATTAATAAAAGTTTCTTCAAGGTAGCTTTCAACACAAGACTCTAATCTAGGGTTCATTGGGGGTGGAGCATTGAAAGAAGACAGGTAAAACCGATTTGGAAGATAATTAACTAGGGTAGGAAATGCACCAACAATACCTAATGCCACTAGCTGTAATATTATAAATGGTACTACACCCTTATAAATAGCAATAGTTTTGATAGCCTTGGGTGCAACACCTCTGAGATAAAACAATGCAAAACCGAATGGAGGAGTAAGAAAGCTAGTTTGAATATTAACCCCAATCATAACACCTAACCAAACAGCTGTTATATTTGCTCCAGGGTCAGCTAGTAGAATTGGGGCAACAATTGGGACAACAACGACAGCTATTTCAATAAAATCAAGGAAAAAACCTAATAAAAAAATTACCGCCATCACAACTATAAATTGCGACCAAAATCCTCCAGGCAAACTTTGGAGAAAATCTTTAACATATTCTTCACCTCCAAATCCACGAAACGCAGCTGTGAGCATTGCTGCGCCCAGCAGGATGATAAACACCATGGAGGTCGTTTTTGATGTCTCAATCATTACCTCCCTAAGCGTATTATCGATGATAAAAGTTCGCCATGTTGACCAAGCTATAGCTATAATTAATAAAATTGAAGCACCTACAGCAAGTAAAACTGCCTGATGGTTTTGGGTAACGGCCAAATTTTTTACATTGAGGTCAAAATAATTTATAAGTAGCAAGAGGGCTATTATCGATAAAATGGCAAGAGCAGCTGGAAATAGAGCTCCTTTTTTATCTTCACAAAGCTTATACCCAGCCATTATAGTAGCGCCAACTGCTCCAATTGCACCGGCTTGATTTACTGTAGCTATACCCATAATTATCGACCCCAACACCAGAAATATCAATACCAATGGAGGCAGTAACGAAAAAAGAACTTTATAGAGAAATTGTTTATTAAAACCCAATGGATTAGGTACAGCAGGAGCCATTGATGGTTTTATTAAAGCAGTTACAAAAATATAGGCGAAATAAACCAGGACTAAAACAATTCCCGGCAAGAACGCTCCCAAAAACATGTCGCCAGCCGAAGTCGAGGTCACGTCTAAAGCCGACGGCATAGTAAATTCACCCGTTGCATTTTTATACAAGGATTGACGCATAGCTGACGCTTGGTCGGATGCAGATCCAAGCTGATCTGCCAAAATAATCAGAACGATTGAGGGAGGAATTATTTGCCCCAACGTTCCAGAAGCACATATGGTACCTGTGGCTAATGAGGGAGAGTATTTATTCCTCATCATAGAGGGTAAAGAAATTAACCCCATTGCTACCACTGTCGCTCCGACAATCCCAGTTGTCGCAGCTAACAAAGCCCCAACAAAGACTACCGAGATACCCAACCCTCCCGGTACTGGGCCAAACAAACCTGCCATGGTCATTAGTAAATCTTCTGCAATACGCGAGCGTTGCAACATAATTCCCATGAAGATAAATAGTGGGATTGCTATTAAAGTATCTCTTTCAAAGTCATAATAAATAGCCCTGAAATTCATGACCCCTGCAGAAAGCCATTCGACAGGGCCATCTTGTGCAAAAAAAGCTTTCACATCGCCAAACAAAACTAGGCCAGTAACAGCCGCTAATCCAATACTCAGTATTGCAGATCCTGGCAATGCGAAGGCTACAGGAAACCCAAGACCTAGCGCTACCATCATCAGTATGAACAAAAGGATTAAAAAATAAAGTTCCATATGCACCTATCGCCTAGCTTCCACCATGAATTATATTTTCTTCTTTGCGTTCAAGTATATTAATATATCGGATAATGTAACTGGAAAATTGAAACAACATTGACAATGCGAAAATTACCAAAAAACCCGACATTAAATATTTTACGTACATGCCAAAACCTTGCTGAGTGACTTCGAAATTGAGAAGAGCCAAATTAAATGGAGATGTCTCGTGCCAACAACCTCTAATAAGTATGACCCAGCAAAGTGGGATTCCAAGAAGAATAGAACCACAAATATTGGTGTAAGCCTTTCCTTTTTCTGAAAAGTTAGCATAAAGAACATCAACTCGCACATGTCCTTCGTGAACCAGGGTATAAGCACTCGAAAACAGAAAAAGTCCAGCATACCAAAACCGTACTAGATCTCCCATAAATGCCTGTTCATAAGAAAAAATAAATCGTGTTATAACTATTAACAATTCACCAAAAACAATTAATAACGCCAACCAAATGAAATCGGCTCCTCTTCGGTACAGAGCTATTAACATTCCAAACAATAATAGCGGAATGTGCACATAAGCGCCTCTTAATGCTGGCTTTCCAAGTGCTAACGCCAAATCATCACCCACTATGTTAGGTAAAAGGCCTTCAATTCTCACAAAAGAGATTGCAGCATCAGCAATACCAATTAGCATGACTGACCAAAACGCGAACGAAACTACAACCTTAGAGCAACTATCTAACAGCACTTCATCACGTTCCCCATCCCGCCTTCGCAATATCAACGCTGGAGTAAAAAAAGCAAGTATAAATGAAATAGTTTGGATTAATCCTAAAATAATGAAGACTGAATCATATCCTTGACTTCTAGTTTCAAAAACACCAAAACCTAGCAAAGCCAAGGTGCCAAATAACCCTGGTAAATCAAATATATAAGTCAAAAAGTTGTTAACAACGTAAACAGCGCCAATAAAGGCACTGAGTAGAGCACTATAATGCAAAAAATCCATAGTCCGGTTAGCCTTCATTGTGACAAACTCCGGTCATACTTAATTTGCAGAGCCATAAAAATGGCTCTGCATTTTGTATCTTTACGTTGAGATTAGATACCGCGGATTCGGTTACGCTGATTCAAATACTCTCCAGTCGTAGTTCCGAGCCAGCCACCGATATCTTTCAATCCTGCTTCAAAACTTTCATGAATTCTATTTGCTAGGTCGGAGTGAGCTCTAGCCTCTTCAAAAACCTCGTCTGCTGCTTCTGCCATAGCATCCCAAACATCATCATTAAAAGCTCGAACTTTCACACCATGGTCATTTGTAAGCCTTGCAAAGGCTGCACCAGATTTGCCGTTATATTCACTCATCATCATTTCATTTTCGGCGGTTGCTGCAGCTTCAATGATAGCTTTGTCCCCATCTGACAAATCAGACCACCATTTAGCATTAAATCCAGCTGCTATCATTGAACCAGGCTCATGCATTCCGGCAGTATAATAAAACTTTGCAGCTTCATAAAATTTCATGATTTCGTCGTTCCAAGCACCAACCCATTCGGTAGCGTCTATAGCTCCTGAAACTAGATTTTCATAAATTTGCCCGCCAGGAACAGTAACAGGCGATCCACCAAGTTTACCAATAACATCCCCACCAAGACCAGGTATACGCATTTTCAAGCCGTTAAAATCGTCAGGAGAGTTAATCTCCTTATTGAACCAGCCACCTGCCTGGGTTCCAGTATTTCCACACATGATCGATTTTAGGCCAAATTCACCAGCTAATTCATCCCACAACTCTTGACCGCCGCCATAGCGTATCCAAGCGTTTATTTCATCATAGGTCATTCCAAAAGGAACAGCTGTGAAGTATGCCCAGCCAGGATGTCTTCCTTTCCAGTAGTAATCTGCAGCATGATAACCTTGCGCATTTCCCGATGCAACTTCGTCAAAACTATCAAAAGCACCTACCCTCTCATTTGCAGCATAATAGCTTACTTGGATGCGGCCACCCGATAAATCTTGTATCTTTTGGGCATACCTTTGCGCACCAGTCCCTAGACCTGGAAAATCACGCCCCCAAGTCGCAACTATTGCCATTTCAATTCTTTCTTGAGCTACAGCAGGTGCTGCCAAAGTGGCTGCTCCTGCGACCCCGGCAGCTCCCAATCCAGCTTTCGTCAAAAACTTACGTCTATCCATAGTTATTTCTCCCCTTTGATTTCTGTACTGTTAAATAGTACCAAGTTATGACCTATACAATAATAGCATTACGAAATAAAGTAGAAACTGTATGAGATAATTATACAATACTAGGAATAAAAATATTTAAAAAAATTAAACCATTTATTTACGTCAGGTTAATGTGTTTAATTACTAAATTATTAGGAATAAAATACCCAATTTCACTCTGTAACAACCCTATATTGATTAAAAATAAACAAAACGCTTATTTCTCGGTAATCTATGCCTAAAATTGATATCCAAACGACCAAAATTATAGGTGAGTGATCAGAGTTAAGTTTTATTGTATCGGTTTACAAAAAGCTTTCTGAAGTTTATTTTAAAATGGATATATAGAATCCTAAATTTCCAAATGAAAGAAACTGATGCTAAAAGAACCAAATCCTACAGGAATCAAATCTGGCGCCCAAATAGTAGTAGATGCATTGATAGAGCAAGGAGTAGACACAGTGTTTGGATATCCAGGCGGTGCTGTGCTACCTATCTACGACGAAATATTCCAACAAACTAAAATTAAGCATGTGTTAGTGCGTCATGAGCAAGGAGCTGTTCACGCAGCGGAGGGCTATGCCAGATCAACAGGGAAACCTGGTGTTGTCCTTGTCACATCAGGACCTGGAGCTACCAACGCTGTGACTGGTCTAACAGATGCTCTTATGGACAGTATACCTATTGTCGTATTAACGGGCCAGGTACCTACATTTATGATTGGAAACGATGCATTCCAGGAGGCTGACACCGTTGGGATTACCAGACCTTGTACTAAACATAACTGGTTAGTTAAAGACACCAATATTTTGGCTAACGTAATTCATGAAGCTTTTCATGTTGCGATTACTGGGAGACCCGGTCCAGTACTTGTAGATATTCCAAAAGACGTACAGTTTGCCGCTGGTAAGTATCAAAAAAGGAGCAAAGATCTTAGAAAAAGATATAACCCACAAACTACCCCAAATGATAAGCTCATTTTAAAAGCCGTAAAAGCGTTTGAAAATTCAAAGAAGCCTATATTATATTCTGGGGGAGGTGTTGTTAATTCCGGGGAACAAGCATCAAACCTAATACGAAAGCTGGTTGCAGAAAGTAATTTTCCTATTACCTCCACTTTAATGGGTCTTGGATGCTACCCAGCATCTGGGGAGAACTGGCTTGGAATGTTAGGAATGCATGGAACTTATGAAGCGAATATGGCAATGCATGACTGTGATTTCATGTTTTGCATAGGAGCCCGATTCGACGATCGAATTACTGGGAAAACGGATGAATTTAGCCCAAACTCTGTGAAGGTACATATCGATATTGATCCATCCTCTATTAATAAAAATATTTTAGTAGATATTGGTATTATTGGAGACATAAGCGTGAGCCTTGATAAATTTCTCCACGTGTGGAGAGAGAGAGGTTCCAAGTCTAATACTAAGGAACTGAAGAACTGGTGGCAAGAAATTCAAGCATGGAAAAAAATAGATTGTTTAAAGTTTAAAAACGATACGAAATCTATAAAACCACAATATGCGCTGCAAATATTGGAAAAACTCACCAAGACAATGGATCGGTACGTAACCACTGAGGTAGGACAACATCAAATGTGGGCAGCTCAATTCATGGGGTTTGAAGAACCACGAAGGTGGATGACCTCTGGAGGCTTAGGGACTATGGGATATGGCTTTCCAGCATCAATTGGAGTTCAAATTGCTCATCCAAAGTCACTTGTAATTAATGTGGCTGGTGAAGCTAGTTGGTTAATGAATATGCAAGAACTCGGTACTGCTGTCCAATACAACTTACCAGTGAAACAATTTATTATAAATAACAAGAGATTAGGGATGGTAAGACAGTGGCAAGAACTTCTTCATGGAGGAAGGTATTCCCACAGTTGGTCTGATGCTTTGCCTGATTTTGTTAAGCTCGCTGAATCTTATGGTATTAAAGGTATTAAATGTGAAAAACTAGGTGAATTGGAAAAGGCTATTATAGAAATGATTGAGTATGACGGTCCCGTCATATTTGACTGTGTTGTGGAAAAGCATGAGAACTGCTTTCCAATGATACCTTCAGGTAAGGCCCACAATGAGATGATACTGGAAGCAGACCAGCCTGAAAACAAGATTGAAGAATCTGGAGCCGTTTTGGTATAGATTAAAAGAGGGGTAAATATTGCAAAAATTGTCATTGAAAAAGGGTGTGTCTCGTAAAAGTGCTTACAATTTAAGGGACCCTAAAGACGATAAGCCAGAGCGCCATACTTTGGCTATTCTAGTAGACAATGAATCAGGGGTTTTGGCTAGAGTTATAGGACTTTTCTCTGGACGCGGGTATAATATCGATAGTTTAACAGTGGCTGAAGTCGATCATTTGGGCAACAGGTCAAGAATAACAATAGTTACATCAGGAACCCCTTCAGTTATAGAGCAGATCAAGGCTCAGCTTTCACGGATGATCCCAGTCCACGATGTACACGATTTAACTGTCGAAGGCGAATCTGTTGAAAGAGAATTAGCCTTGTTTAAAGTTTTTGCCAAGGGAGAGAAACGAGTAGAGTCCTTAAGACTTGCGGATGTCTTTAGGGCCAAAGTGGTAGATAGTACTCTTGTCAGCTTTACTTTTGAACTGACTGGGGCACCTGAGAAAATAGACGCCTTTGCTGATTTAATGGTTCCCTTGGGATTGAGAGAAATAGCCAGAACTGGAGTTGCAGCGCTAGCCAGAGGTTAGTTTAACTAATAGTCCTAGAGAAATAGTAGCTTATCTGACGATTATTAATTAACTACAGCCCGTTGTGCTACCGCAATTGTTACATTTCAGACAAGTGCCATTTCTTACAAGTGTAAAACTTCCGCACTCACTACACGGATCCCCTTCATAACCTTGTAACTTAGCTATTTTCCTCTGATCAACTTTCTTCTGCATTTTATTATCAGAGGAGTAGGACTGCTCTCCTGAAATAATCGTATCAGTTTCACTTAACGTTTCTTTACTATCTTGCTTTTTAAAGTCGTTATCTTGAGGACTTTTGAATAGTTTTGACTCTATTGGAGCAGAAGTTAATTCCTTCGGAAGTCTTTTCCGTAGATATCCAGTCGATGAGAGTTTTTTGATAATTTCAATATTCTCTTCAGAACCTTTTGATATAGATTCTGCTCCGTTGTCATCATCAAGCACTGGTGCACTAGATTCAGAATTTCCTAATTCCTCAAATACCTCACCTAACGGTTTAACATGTGCAAGATCTGTCCTGTCTAAATAAGAAATCGCCAACTCTCTAAAAATATAGTCTATTATTGAGGTTGCACTTTTTATACTATCATTACCTTGAACCATTCCTGCAGGTTCAAATCTTGTGAATGTGAATGCCTCAACGAACTCTTCAAGAGGTACCCCATATTGCAATCCTACTGATACTGCTATGGCAAAGTTATTCATCATAGCTCTGAAGGCAGCACCCTCTTTATGCATATCAATGAAGATCTCCCCTAGGTTGCCGTCAGTGTATTCACCAGTACGAAGGTATACTTTGTGTCCTCCAACTATGGCTTTCTGTGTATAGCCTTTTCTTCTTTCAGGCAGTTTATTTCTTTGCTGTGCCGTTTCTTTAATTATCACTTTCTCTATAATTTTCTCAGCAACCATTGCTGCCTTAGAGACTGCTGTGCCTTTATCTGGCTCATAACTATGATTTGTGTCATCTATCAAGGCTGATGAAAGTGGTTGCGATAACTTAGATCCATCCCGATAAAGCGCATTTGCCTTTACCCCTAATGACCAACTAAGTTCATAAGCCTCTTTACAGTCATTTATGCTCGCATCAGAAGGCATATTGATTGTTTTAGATATTGCACCGGAGATAAAACTTTGAGCTACGGCCATCATATATATATGACTCTTAACAGATAGAAACCTGGTACCCGTCTTCCCACATGGGTTAGCACAATCAAAAACGGCATAATGATCCTTAGCTAACCTTGGTGCTCCCTCAATAGTCATTGTGCCACAAGCATAAACATTGGCAATCTCTATATCATCAGCTCTAAACCCCAGATGCATTAATAAATTAAAAGATGGATCATTTAGTTTCTCTTCAGGAATACCTAATGTTTGTTTGCAAAAGTCTTCTCCGAGTGTCCACTGGTTGAAAACATACCTGATATCAAAACAGCTTGGTAATGCTGCCTCTATCTTCTCTAGTTCAGTTTTACCAAAACCATGTCCTACCAATGAAGCATGATTGATATGCGGAGCATCTTTGAGGGTGCCATGTCCAACCGCAAATGCTACTATCTCTTTGGTTGCTTCGGATGAATAACCTAATCCACCCAAAGCTGCTGGCACAGACTGATTAATTATTTTAAAATATCCCCCACCTGCCAGTTTTTTAAACTTTACCAATGCAAAATCAGGCTCTATCCCTGTGGTATCACAATCCATGATTAAACCAATAGTTCCGGTTGGTGCTATAACACTCACTTGCGCATTTCTAAAACCTGACTTAAGACCCAATTGCAGAGTCTTATCCCAAGTCTTCTTAGCCAATGCAGAAAGTTCTTTATCTGGGCAATTCTTAATATCGAGAGCTAGTGGCTTAACGGGTAACTTTTCATATCCCGTAACCTGTCCGCTAGCCGCTCTTCTATGATTACGTATTACACGCAACATATCTTCTCTATTCTTCTTAAACCCTGGGAAAGCCCCCAACTCCTTTGCCATTTCTGCTGAAGTTTTGTAGGCAACACCTGTCATAATTGCTGTGATGGCTCCACAGAGAGCTCTAGCTTCTTTACTATCATAACCAAGTCCTAAATTCATGAACAACCCGCCTATATTTGCGTACCCTAGACCAAGTGTTCTATATCTATATGAACGTATAGCTATCTCTTTAGCAGGAAATTGTGCCATTAGTACCGATATTTCTAAGGTAATGGTCCACAACCGTGTAGAATGACAAAAATCACTTGAGTTAAATTTTCCATCTTTGAGAAAAGCTAGCAAGTTCATCGAGGCTAAATTACACGCTGTATCATCTAAAAACATATACTCTGAACATGGGTTGGAGCCTCTTATATCGCCATCTTGGGGACAGGTATGCCAAGAGTTAATAGTATCATGAAATTGTATGCCTGGATCGGCACAAGCCCATGCTGCATGACCAACTTGTTCCCATAAATCTACTGCATTAACAGTTTTAGACACTTTCCCATCAGTTCGATTAACCAGATCCCAAGTTTGATCTGCTTTCACTGCTTTCAGAAAACCATCTGTTACCCTAACGGAATTATTTGAATTTTGACCTGAGACAGTGAGATATGCATCAGAGTCCCAATCGATATCATAGGTTGGAAATTCAATAGAAGTGTAACCCTGTTTTGCATACTGCAAAATTCTTTGTATATAACTATCCGGGATCATAGAATCTTTTGCATCTCTTATTGCTGAATGCAAGCCCTGGTTTTTACGAGGATCATAAATATCTTCTTCTATCCCATCCCAACTCTTTAAAGCCTTGAAAATACTATTCAACTTTTTTTCATGTAGCTTTGATCCTGCTACTAATGCTGCTACTTTTTGCTCTTCAACAACTTTCCAATTTATAAATTCTTCTATATCTGGATGATCCATATCGCATATGACCATTTTAGCTGCCCTTCTGGTTGTACCACCAGACTTTATTGCACCAGCGGCCCTATCTCCGATTTTTAGGAAAGACATCATACCAGACGAATACCCTCCACCTGCCAAAGATTCATTTAACCCCCTTAAATTAGAGAAATTTGTTCCGGTCCCAGATCCGTATTTGAATAATCTTGCTTCCCTGGTCCAAAGATCCATTATACCGTTCTCATTAACTAAATCATCTTTAACTGACTGTATGAAACACGCATGTGGCTGAGGGTGTTCATAGGCTGAATTAGATTTGACGAGTTTGCCTGTTTTGTGATCTACATAGTGATGCCCCTGACTAGGGCCGTCTATCCCATAAGCCCAATGTAGGCCAGTGTTAAACCACTGAGGAGAATTTGGGGCTCCTTGCTGAGTGGCTAGAATAAAACGCATTTCATCATAGAATGCTTTTGCATCTTTTTCATTATCAAAGTAATCACCTTTCCACCCCCAGTAAGTCCATGCCCCTGCCATGCGGTTAAAAACTTCTTTACAGGATTCTTCACCTCGATACCTCTCAGTGTCTTCATACATGCTCATAGATGCCTCATCAGAGACTGATCTCCATAGAAACTTTGGCACCCCTTTTTCTGGCACCTTCTTTAAAACCTTTGGGATACCTGCCTTACGAAAATATTTTTGAGCCAAAACGTCGGCAGCTACCTGACTCCAACTTTCTGGCACTTCGACACCAGTTTGCGAAAAAACTAAAGATCCGTCTGGGTTTCTGATTTCTGATGATGTGGTTCGGAAATTAATAGTAGAATATGGGTCTTTTTTTTCCTTTGTGTACTGCCTGGTTATTTTCATTAACACTTCCTCTTTATTTTTTCCACTCGATCAAAATGTCCAATTTTACGCTTCTGTGATGTTCTTTATTATAAACACTCACCAGCCTATATCGAACTTAGGAGATACACCACATTTAGTGGCACGAAAATTGGTAGGACACTAATTGAAGCTTTTTAGCCTCGCAGGTCAACAAAAATATTTGCTATTATTTGAATTATTTTTATTGACCTTTTAGAAAATTATGTTCCTGAAAAAAAAGCAGTGATTCATTTCATATAACCGCAAAAATTTTAATTTCAGAATTCATAATCGATTGACATACTCTGAAAATAAAAGACTATTTAAAATTAATTTGTTAAGAGGTTTTCTTACAGTTAACGATCCTGAATAATGAATACTGTTCAACATTTTTTTAAATCTAGGCCTCTTATTGGTCTATAAAATCCCCACTCGCCAGAAGGCACAAAAAAATTCTTTCGATTGCCTATCAACTAAAAAAATAATGAATCGAGATTCATTTAGGATACATCATGTTGGCAATAATTAGTTAAAAAAAGTCAAAATTTCAGGCTAAAACTTTTACAAAAGCTAGAACAGCCGCAAGTAAAATAGTAAAAGCTACTGGTTTTAAAATATTCTTTCTATCAAAAAGTCTTACTAAGCGATTACTTCTTTCAAATTCTTTTTTAACTCCTGATAATAAAGAATTATTCCCCCCTATATTAACGTTTAATGTGTAATTCTGAAAAAGTTCTTTTAAGTCTGATTCCGATAGGATTTTCTCATTCACTCCATTTAATGCTGCTGAAAACTCTTCCAGTTCTTTCTTGAGAATCTTTTTTATTACAAGGTGTTCAGTTTTTATTTTTTCATTTAGATGTGCTTTTACCGAATCAGAGGTGATTATTTTATTCTCTATTTTTTCTATGTCTTTTTTAACTATTGTTTCATTCTTTTTTAATAACTCTAACTGCTCCCAGATAATACTCTTCAGTGTCCTGTATTTTTCCTTTACTACACCGAGAATTTTTCTTTCAGAGCCTAACAAATCAACTTTCAAGACTTTAGTATTATCCGCTAAAGCTTGGTTTAAATTTTTTGTCTGAGTCTCTAACTTTTCTAAATGAGACTTTATTTCTTCTCCTTTGAGGTCCAAGGAATTTCTGAGAACAGTCATTTCTGCATCGTTTTTTTCAGTATTTGCCTGGAACTTTTTATGTATATCTTCAATTTGCGTTACTAAATCAGAACTCACTTTCTCAATTCTTTTTTCTAACAATCTCAAAGATTCGGATTTTTCCTGTTCTAAATTTTGTACTTTTTCATTAAAGGTGACTTCGATGGCAGAAATAGTTGAATCTATCTTTGCCTCTAATGAAGACCGTAGATTTTGTATGCCAACATTGTTCTTTGCAGTATTTGAATTTACCTCCTTGCCTAAATTTTCAACCTGAATCTCTAGTTTCGATTGCCACTTCCCCACATGAGCTTGAAGAGAATTTTGGGATTCTACAATTTCTGTTTTCATAGCTATTAGCTGTTGATCGAAAGAGTTTTGAACTGCCTCTTCATTGGATGTCATCCTCTCCTCCAGTGAGGATCTCAGGCCAGCAATCTCTTTTGTATTATTTCCATTATTTAAATCTACAACAGCTTTTAAATCATCGACTCGCAAACCTAGTTCCGAAGATATTGCATCGCTTCGCAATGCAAAGAGGTCGCGCATATTACCAACTTCAGTTTTAAGTTGGTCATGTTTTTCCATAGCAGTTGCTTGAGTCACAGCTGTAATTACCTCTACCTGCTCATCAAAATATGACCTAATAGACTCATCTTCTCTTTGAGCGTTCTGTGCAGTTAAATCAATCATCTGTTTCAAATCATCGATTTGAAAGCCCAATTCTGATGACAGAGCCTCACTGCGCAATGAGGACGAATCTCGTATGTCACCTACATCGCTCTCCAAAATTCTAAACTTCTCATCTAAATTTGATTTGATTGCTTCACTGCGTAATACAAACGTGTCTTTAAAAGATCCTATTTCACTTTCCAAATTTTGAAACTTTTCATGGAATTCTGCTTGAACAGTATCTACCATGGAATCAACTTTGTGATTGACATTTTCCACTCTAGCGTTGAATTCAGATGTAGCCTCTTTACTTTCTTCAGAAAGAGAACTCCGCAAGCCTTCCACTTCTGCCTCAACTTGGGAT
>CACKFK010000020.1 GCA_902599445.1 uncultured Alphaproteobacteria bacterium | reverse complement strand
TTTCTTAGTTGTCATCATTTTACTGATTAATTCTTGACCTTTGACATAAGATTTTTCATCCTTATATTCAAATATTTGTGAAATTTCAAATCCACCAGTTTTATTCCATACTCTGTTAACTCTCCACCTTAACAGGCCAACTGTCTTTAATTCATTATAAAAATTTTCCGCCTCTTTTTCAAACATATTGATGTATAATTCCATCTCCGCTTCAGTTGAAAAATCTACTTTTACATGACTAATTAATTTGGCACTTATTATTTCAACCATAATTTTATCCATATTCTTAAATTGATATACGTTAATTACTAGCACAATGAATAAAAAAAAAACCATGTTTTCTTTCACACTTTCTTTCACAGTCAATTAACTGTTACTAATACAGAGGAGTGCCTCACCCAAGTGTTAACTAGGTAGGTATCAGCCACACCCCCACCATACGTATGTATATTCAATGTGTTACACAGATCAGTGACACAGATTGGTAACCACTTTAGGTGTTTTATTAAGGTGTGCAGTTAGGATGATAGGTCTTGAAGTGTGCCCACAATGGACTCTCAGTGACTCCTGAGTCATCCAGCAGTCACTGTAAGTATTCAAAAAGGGAATAATACAGCTACATTATCAATATTACAAATTATTGATAATAGTCATCAAGAAGAAAATGAAACTATTGTAGTAAAACTAATGAACCCAACTAATGGAATATTGGGAGAAGACAAAATACACTTATACAACCATTGATAATGAGAACCTTGATACTTTCAACAATAATTCATTAAATCAAATCTTATCATTAGAAACTGCAGTATAAAGATTTCTATATGAAATATGAACGTTATCAATGGTTGTATAAGTGAATTTTGGATGTTTTACATTGCGCCAAATATTGTAATTGTTTACAAATAGTCGCATAAGTTTATTGGAGATAAAATAAATGAAAGAAATCGATCTAGCATACTTACCCGTTGTGGGAAGAGGTTTACAGATAAAGATTATTTGCACTATGCATAATATCAAGTGCAATTACATGCTTTCTAAGCCAATGGGAGATGATTTTGACAAAGATAATGAAGCACCTTTTGGCACTGTTCCTTGGATGAAAGATCATAGTAATGGGATTGAGTTAAATGATTCAATGGCGATAGTCCTGTATCTTGTCTCAAAATATCCTGGACCTTTAACTCCTAAAAGTCCAGAAGACTCGGCACTTGCGAATATGTATTGGAGCTGGGCCCAAGATTATTATTCTTTTGTCCTTTCCCCATTTCACGATATCATAACTGGTCATAATGAACCCTTTTGGAGAAACCTACGACTCACAGACACTCTTGCTGATGGAGGAAAAGAAACTGGCATAGCTAATCTCACAAAACTACATAATATTCGAACTGGTTTTTTGGAAAAACACTTATCTTCTAACCAAAAGCACCCTTTTTTAATTGGTTCGGCCTATTCCTATGCTGACGTTTTTTTATATACGTGTGTTCGCACTGTGCAAGAAACTGCAGGTTTTAGTATATTAAGAGACGCTTGTGGGGGTGATCCATTTAAAGATTGTCCTACCATCATGGGTATATGTGGAGAGGTTGGGAAATTAGATGCAGTGATTGAAACTGCAGGTGATCTATTTGAAAAGGCTCCCATATAAGGGATGATTACTTCTTTAAAAGTTACAATAAAAGGTTTTTCTTATAATCGGCTTCAGCTTTCTTAAATAATATTTTCTAATGATCATATTCCTCCAGTACAGGAGTATGGTCATAATTTTCTGTAGCTAATATGTTTTTTCGTCCACCTAGCTCCGTAATTTTTCTCTCCTGATCTTGAAATGCTTTTTGATTTACTTTCTCAGGATCTAAAATGGAATTTAATATTTTATATAGCTTTTCAACGATATCAGGATATTTGTTGTCTAATGCAAGGTCATTTATTTCAGATGGATCTTCACTTAAATCAAACAGTTGAGGCCTGAAACCTGGATATATAATTAATTTCCAATTCTCGTGCCTCAACATGAACATTCCAGTTTGTGCACCATAGTCGTGGAATTCTGAAACGACGGGTCGTGATAAATTTGGCCTGTCTATTGAGTTTAGTAAAGACGAAGTATGAGAAGGAAAATGATTTGGTTTTTTAATTGAGACAAGATCCAGAACTGTAGCATAAATATCAATCAAAGATACAGGAGCTTTGCAAATACCTGACGATACATCTGGCCCAGACATAATAAGAGGTACCGCTGAAGCTTCCTCGAACATAACCATCTTAGTCCAAAAACCTCTGTCCCCAAGACATTCTCCATGATCACTAGTAAATAAAATGTTGGTTGTTTCATCTAGAGAAGTTTTTGTTAAGGTTTCATTTATTTTTCCAACAAGGTCATCTACAAAAGTGCATAACCCATAGTATGAAGCTATAGCAATTTGTCTTGTGTCATCTGTAAATGACTGATCATAATCACATGATTTCTTCAAGTTTTTTAAAACTGGATGCTCTAATTCTGGTGGATCTGATGCTTGGCGTGGTTTAGGAAGTCTTTTAGGATCATACAATTTATAGAATTCAGAAGGACAGGTAAGGGGATAATGTGGACGTAGAAAAGATACAAAGAGACACCACCCACCATGAGGATTCCTTACGCCATTTTCAGTCAACCATTCTTGAGTAAGTTGACATACTTTTCTATCATAATTTGTGTATGGATCTTCTCCAGGACCTATATTGGCTGCAAAACTGCTTGCATCAAAAAGATCTGTACGCTCCCTAAGAAGACCATGTATCCAGCCCTTACCGTCTTTGACATGTAAAGGTAAAATTTCCTTAGAAAAGCCATTAGCCTTTTCATTATTTTTAAAATGCAATTTTCCTATAGAAATTATATCCCTATTCTTATCCCTTAGCTCATGATGCCAACTTCTAAACTGTCCAGAATATGGCATTGCATTTGTCCAACATCGATTTTCATGAACATATTGCCCAGTGGCTACAGATGCGCGTGCAGGTACGCAAATGGGGGAGGGTGTATAAGCATTTGTAAAAAGCTGCCCAAATTGAGCTAATCTATTAATATTTGGAGTTCTGACATAGGAATTACCATAACAGCTTATGGTATCTCTCCTGAGTTCATCAGTCATTATAATTATCAAATTATTAGGCAACGATTTATTCCCATAAATTTTTTGCTATTAAAGTAGAAGCAACATCTGACTTATAGTCAATACACTGGAACATGTAAGGTTTGTAGGGTCAAACCATAACTTTTCTATATAATTCTTCTCACGAGAGACTTTACGTTTTAGCTTACACACCCTACACTTTCTTTCCTGGCACTTAAGACTGATAACTACTGATCCTTCTCTTCCAAAACTAAAAAGAAAATCCGAAAGCATACTTTATAAGGGACTGCTATGGTCTTTCCCTCTTGCGGGTCTTTGTATCCGAGTACCTGTGATTTTTGGTAAGGACAAATGGTAGGATATTTATCATTGAAACACTTAAGAATGCTTGCAGAATATTTAGTATAAATTGAAGGACATAAGCTAAAGGTTGCTCTCCGTTGGTACCAAA
The DNA here is from genome assembly GCA_902599445.1 of uncultured Alphaproteobacteria bacterium. GTDB lineage: Bacteria > Pseudomonadota > Alphaproteobacteria > Rhodobacterales > Rhodobacteraceae > CACIIZ01. Next base: position 25,100 of record CACKFK010000020.1, on the reverse strand, counting down.
ATTTAAGTAATTAACCGAGTCTCCCTGCCGTGAAAAGTTTTAATTAAGTCTTGTTATCCGGAATAATAAATTCAGTCAATTTGACTAATACTAGGTGTTGAGGCTATTTTGGATTAAAACTTTTAAAGATATTAACCTACAAATATTATGCATTTTGAGGGGCACTAGAAATCAAAGATGTCGTCATGATTTACTTGCACAAGTTATTACCATTACTAATTAGCCCTTTAGCTATAATTTTTTACTTTCTTCTTATATCATATTTTACAAGATCACGTTGGCCTAGCGTCTGTGCACTTATCTCACTAATTGTTTTTAGCAATCCTATTGTTGCACAATTTGGCAAAAAATATTTGGAGAAAGATTACCCTGCAATCGAGTTGAAAGACACTCCCAAGGTCGACAGTATAGTGGTTCTTAGTGGCATGATCAGGAGCATAGAGAAAACAAATGGGGAAATAGACTATGAGTTTAGTGAAGCAGTGGATAGATTTGAGGCGGGCATTTCTCTCATGCAACTCGGTAAATCAAATAATATTATTTTTACCCGAGGGTGGTTGCCTTGGTCCGTCGGCGTACCTGAAGGTGAGTATTTAAAATCTTTAGCTCTGGCTAGGGGTATTAAGGCTAATAATATTAAATTAACCCCAGCTGTTAAAAACACTGATGAAGAAGCTGAGGCAATTTTGAGACTGCTTGGAAGAAATAATACTATTGCACTAGTGACGTCCGCTTTTCATATGCCGAGGGCAATTAAGGTTTTTGAAAAGAGGTACTTAAAGGTTGTGCCCATAGCAGTTGATCGAAGGGCAGGAGTGAGCAAACTTACTTTTCTTGATTTTTTACCTAGTGGAAATGCTTTAGCAGAAAACTCTCTTTTTTTTCGTGAAGTAATTGGCAGAGCTTATTACAAACTAATCTATTAAATAATTCGCAAGCAGATCAGTTGATACCTAAAATCAATTCAAACATAGCAAAAGTTATTCATGCGTCGCCGAACGTTTGTGAAAGTGATTGCTCAATATCGTAGATTAAGTCGTCAGGATCTTCGATGCCGATTGATAACCGGAGTAATCCTGGGTGTACAGGAAAGCCTTCTCCTGAAACTGTCTTGCGATGCTCGATCAAACTTTCGACACCGCCTAAGGATGTCGCTGGGTAGAACAGTTTGCAAAATCGGGCCACATCAACTGCGTTCTGTTCAGTTCCCTTTATAATTAATGACATCATTCCGCCAAATTGCCCACCTGTTTGGCGTTTGGAAATTTCATAGCCGGGATCTGATGGTAGGCCTGGATAAAGCACAGCCTTGATATATTTGTGTCCTTCAAAATGTTTAGCGATGGCCATGGCATTTTGACAGGATTTCTCAACACGCAAAAACAATGTTCGCATCCCACGGATCAAAAGCCATGCATCCTGCGAATGCAATACAGTACCCTGCAACTTTCGCACCCTGACAATATCCTCCCAGAATTGGTCTACTTTTTTGACGGACAACACGCCAGCAGTAATATCAGAATGTCCGTTCAGATATTTGGTTGCGGAATGGAAAGAAATATCAGCGCCAAGATCAAGTGCCTTGGTCATGCAAGGGGGCGTTCCAGTGCAATCAGCAAACAACTTTGCACCTGCGGCATGAGCTATTTCGGCTGCCGCTGTGATGTCTGTCACCTCCCAGTTCGGATTATTGGGCGTTTCCACCCACACAAGCTGTGTCTGTCCCATGCGAACAACGGCGGTTAATTCTTGAAGATTACCAGCTTGATACGAGCTAACAACTATCCGTTTGTTCGATTCATACTTTTGAATTTGCTGCAATACCCCATGATACATTACTTTGGGGACAACTACATGTGCCTCTGCTGGCAGATGTTCGATTACGGCTGTACATGCCGACATCCCTGACGAAAAAAGCAATGAAGACTCTGCATTTTCAAGTTCCGCAATAATTGCTTCCGCATGTGCCGTTGTTTGACTGCCATCGCGGCGGTACCAATACGGTTTTCGAATTTCATAGTTATCATCCCGTGCATAAGTTGCGGAGGGCTGTATAGACGGAATCACAGCACCCGTTTCGGCCTCAACAAAATGTAAGGCCTGCGCAACACGGGTTACAATCGACTGTTTGTGGTTTCTTTGATCAAACATCTATACAATATTCCCTGTTTTTCGAAGTTTTAAACGATTATTGATATCATAGGCCTATCTATTGATGGTCGTGAAAATCAATCGCAATGCCTTGCGTTTTAGTTTTTGGCGATTGAATATGCATAATATTAAAATGCTGTGTATGGCTTGCATAAATTCCCTAATATTACCCCGTTTTTGGTTGTCTTCTCCGCTACATATCCTTTGCGTAGCCGTGCTGGTTGTTGGCCATTTCCAACCTTGCACAGACTTTGATCAGCGATACTTAACATTATTTCCTAATACGTCCAAATATAATTGTGCGTATTTTGCTCTTATGATCTTCAATATATCAGTGTAAAGCGGTCTAAAGTTACCACAAAACAATAGTTTATCCATTTTAATTTAAAAAAATTTATTGAAAAATTTCTGTCCTTCATTTAGATAGAAACATTAATTAGTTTATTTTAACGAGGTTACTATGGATCAGAATATACGAGCTAAACTACAAGTCAGCACTTTTTACTATTTTCTCATTATTATTGTTTTAACTACTCTTAGCCAATTAACTACTATGGCTACCATAATATTTGGAGATATATCAGGCAAAGAGTTAATGATCGCTGCAACAGTTTTTGTATCAGGTTTTATGGGAGCTTTCGGAATAGTACGTATCTTCACAAATCTTAAGCTCATCATGAATGAGATGGACGAAGTAACAGCCTCCACCAATTTTGGAAAAGAAATGCAGGCTATTCCGCTTTCCATTTTGAAGTTTGTTTTTGGAGGTTTGTTTGCTGCCGTAGCGGTAATTCAATTAATAACAATTTATAGCTAATTCATAACAGCAACAAAATACGAGAGATAGTGTATGAAAAGAACTAGTAGTGTGGGGTATATCCATGAATGATATTAGACATTGGACGTCCCTAATTCTAGAGAAACTTAAATCGATCAACTAACAGTTATTAGTAAAGGGGATTCATCATGGAGGTGATTCTACTTCTTAGGTGATTGTGACCTCCACCACATATAACTAAAAAATGTAAGTAGCTCACTAGACTCTATGCTAATGTCAATGTCAGCGTCAGCCACTGCTGTACCCACGTATGCCGCTTCTTCATCAATGCCCTTAGAATCTAACTGAGAAGTTTACTAGATTCATCGTGTAGTGCATTGTTTTCCATACTTTTAACCTAACTAAATTCAATAAACTTGCCTTAAATTCATGATTGATTTCTAAAGCTAGTATTTTGCCGCCATGAGTAATCTTAGTGATGACATTGATATTTTTCTTTCAATTTTACCATGAAAAACATATTGTAAGCAACTAGGTTAAAAATCGCAGAAAATAGGATATCTAAAAGTGTCTGAAGAAGTCTGGACGATAATAAAATATAAACCTAAAGATGGCTGTGAAGAAGAGTTTCTTAAGGAACTTTCTCGTCTAAAAAAAATAATGACTGATAACAAAAAATATGAACATATTAATGATTTCATTAAGGTTGATAGCACTGGGGAATATGTTCAAATTGCACGAATGCCAGATATAGATTCTTTAATTGATGGACAAGTTGAGGGATTGGAGTGGTTGGATAGTGTGGAGCATTTACTAGATAAGTATGAAGGCGGCAGTCGGACTGAGGCTTTCTCTGGTATTACTTTGCCTATTAATGATGAGCCTTCTTAGATTTTTAAGGACACAAAAATTTGGAGGAATTAAAATGACAAAGATTGCAGTCGTCACTGGAGCCTCACGTGGATTTGGTCGTGGTATTGCTTTTGTACTTGCCACCGAAGCTAATTACAAAGTTTATGTTACTGCAAGAAATAAAGTTGCTTTGACCAAACTGAAAGAAGAAGTTGATTCTATAGAAGGCAGCGGAGAGGTTGTCCCATTTGTTTTAGATCAAAGTGATGATGATGCGGTAATGGCATTCGCTAAAAATGTCTCAGCCTCTGAAGATAAAATAGATTTGCTTGTGAATAGTGCTTATGGTGGCTTAATGGCTATGACCCCTCATTTTGGCAAACCATTTTGGGAGAAACCAATATCAGTTTTTGATGGATCTATGGATGTAGGTGTAAGGAGTTCTTACGTCATGAGCAAGTTGCTTGTTCCGAAAATGCTCAAAGAAGGAAATGGTCTGATTGTTCAAATATCGAGTTATGGAGGTTTCGTTTATTTCTGTGATGTTGCTTATGGAGTTGCCCATGCTGCTATGGATCGCTTGAGTTTTGACATGGCAGCTGAATTACGCGACTATGGTGTTAAGGCAATCACTTTACACCCTGGTGGTGGGCAGACTGAGATTACATCTTTTCCTGATGGTGAAAGTCCAAAGTATGTTGGCCGAGCAGTTATGTCATTAGCAGAGCAAGCAGATGATGATTTTCTCTCTAAAGCGAATGGTAGAACTTTGTTCACTGTAGATCTTGCAAAAGAATTCGGTTTTAAAGAAGACCATGACATTGATGGTGCATTGAATGAAGCACGCTTAGAAAGCTCAAAACCTTTTAAAGAGTTGATGGAAAAACCACTTTGCCAATACGATTTAAAAGCTTCTCTACCAAATTACACAGATACAAACAACGAAGGGTTTGCTGACCTTTTCCCAGGCGCAAAGTAAGTGATATCTAAGCAGACAATTCTGCAGGATTCAGGTTGGTTCGAAGAAATCTTAGTGGCAACTATATTTGGAACTTGTGAAAAAGCGAGAAGGTTAACAGAACATGGGAAAAATACATATTTTAAATATGGTATGTACAGAGCCCTCCTGTTTTCTCCAGGAAAAGTGCTCTATAGCTCTAGGGTCTTCTAAAGCAATGAACCTGAGAATTACCCACTAATTGATGACCTAGAGTATTCGATAACTTAGGGACAGATTCTCCATTCTAGATGGATTGATCGAGAAAAAGTTTTCCTGCAGATTATTTCTTATAAACTATAATTTTGCTAAGTGATTTATTAGATTTCGTGACTATGAATAGTCGTGGATACGGATATTATTGAAAATAAGATTATATGGTTAATATTTTTAACTTTATGTTTCCGGAAACTTTTTAGATAGGATTTGATAATGGATTTGGAAGAATTATTAATACGTCAATTAAAACTTCAAAATGACTTACAGGATGAAACCAATAAACTCTTAAGGGAAATCTTGAAAGCTTTAATTAAGAAATAGAAAGTTTATAAAATGCCTACAAAATATGCTGTCTATTTGGTGCTTTTGGGTGGAGTATTCATGAGTTTTGTGGGTCTATATATGAGATTATTAAGTGAAGCCAATGGGGCGCAAATTCTGTTTTATCGCTCCATAGGTCTGTGTGTAATTGTTGCCGCAGTTAGTTGCTTGCGTCGACAAATCTCGCCATCACTTTTTTTAAAGAGTTTTGACAAGAATGATATCTTAATAGGGCTAACTTTATCATTGGCGTTCACCTGCTATGTCTTTGCTATGCTCTATACTTCTGTTGCTTCGACCTTACTGATTTTATCTGCAACACCTTTTATGACGGCCTCGATCGGATGGTTATGGATTAATGAACGTCCAAAATCAATTGCTTGGATAACAATGCTATTTGCGTGTCTGGGTATGTATCTAATGGTAAAAGAAGGACATCAACTAGGAAACAATTTCGGTAATCTGATGGCGTTGTTATCAGGCTTCTGGTTTGCTTTAATGTTGGTGATTGTACGCAGAAGTAAAAAGAAAGATGTTTTAGGAGGAACCTTTATAGGGGGTGTGTTTTGTATTATTTGGGGGGGCTTAATGGCTTTCATAACTGGAACAGGATTTTCTGTTTCAAGTTCTGATTTGTTGATTATGTTAGCAATGGGTGCTTTTGGTATAGGAATTGGTATTGCTTTTGTTACTTGGGGAGCAAGTTATCTGCCCGCTGCCGAGGTAAGCGTCTTGGTACTAATTGAAAGTGTCCTAGGCCCTATTTGGCCATGGTTATTCCTTGGAGAATCAATGACATTATCTGAAATTTTAGGCGGTGCTTTAATTTTAGGCTCAGTGATCACATTTACTCTGATTACAGCCAAGGATTAAAACAGTAATGTAGAGCGAGCTATCAAAATACGTTTAACGTATTAAGTATATGAAATACCTCAATACCTGCTGTTCAAAGAAGAACAAGGTTTGGTCAAGTACAATTTATCTAGGCACACAATTGGTGTATCTTCTTCGAAAGAAAATCAACCTAAATTGGTCTATTGTGATATTTTTATACATAGATTCAATCTTATAGTGTCACTAAGCTTCAATACTAAGTACAATATGCATTCATCAATTAATCGTTTCTAAGATTTCCATGAGCTGTTTTTTGTCATTGTCAGACTTGAAGGGTTGAGAGCCAAGAAATTTTTCTATTGGCATATTAAGAGTATTTATTGCTTGTTTCAATATATCGCTAGCCTGCTCCTGTTGGCCTAATTTTTTTAGTGATGCTGCAGTATAAAAAAGGCTATCTCTGGTATCGATTTTCATTTTTTTATAACTATTTATTGCATCATTGTAATTTCCTAACCAGAAAAGGCAGGTTCCATGTACCTCAAACATTAAATCAGAGCAAAAAGGATCTATTCTCATAGCTTTTTTAATCTCTTCGAGACCATTTTCTGGCTCACCTAGATAAACGAGCAACAATGCATATCTAGCGATATGGAATGTGTCGCTAGGGCAGATCTCAATAGCTTTTTGGTGATGAAAGATGGCCGTATCCATATCCCCCTCAAATTGGAGTTTAATAGCCCCCATTATTCTGTGAGCCTCAGGATCATTTGGATCTAATTCTAGTGCTTTGTTCACAGATGATAAGGCGTCTTCCATCCAGTTTTCTTTTGTTTCCTCCGGGAACCATTCAGCGTTGTTCGCTAAAGAACAGCATTGCCATGCATGCGCACGAGCGTATGTTGGATCAACTTCAATCGCTTTATTAAATAATTCCAGAGCTTTTTTATTGTTTTCTGCTGAGACAGAACTTCTTTTGTGGTGCTCTAGCCCGCGCAGGACCAAGTCATAAGCCTTCATATTTTCAGGTTTGGCGTTAGACAACTGTTTAATGTGATCTTTTTCAACATTTCCCACTATGGTTGTTACGATCGTTCCTACTAGTTCATCTTGAATATCAAAAATTTCATCAATTGTTGTATCAAAATTGCTCGACCATAAGTTAGTGCCAGTTTCTGCCGCAACCAATGAAGCAGTGATCCGCATTTTAGGCCCTAACTTCCTTACTTTACCTTCCAGGATATACCTAACGCCTAGTTCACTACCGATTTCTTTGGGGAGTTTATTTTTTTCCTTATATGAGAAGCTTGCATTACTTGAAACAACAACCAACTTTTTGTATCTAGACAAAGCCGAAATAAGATCTTCTGATAGACCTTCACAAAAATAATCCTGTTCTTGATCATTGCTAAGATTTTTGAACAGCATAACAGCCAACGAACCAGCTTCAGCTTGCTCAATTTTTATCGCAGGTGTTTCTGAAGAATGCTGAATGCTTCTAGTAGCTCCTTTGCATGGGACAATATGAAAAGCTTTGACGGGTCTTCCAATATTTTTTAGCTCCAATTCACCAGCATCTTCATAGGAGACTCGTATTTTAAGATTTATCATATCAAAAACATTTTGAGAGATGCATATGCCATCAGGCATAGCCGAGGCTTCTAGTCGGGCAGCGATATTAATCGCATCTCCATATAGATTATCTTTTGCTACCATGATGTCGCCCATGTTTATTCCAGCTCGAAAAGTCATTAACTCTTCATTTTGGGACTCTTTATTGGCAGTGGAGTTTTTATTTTGTATTTGAACTGCACATTCGGCTGCCTTAACGGGACTAGAAAACTCGGCTATAACACTGTCGCCTGCCGTATTAAAAATTCTGCCACCATATTCTTTTATGATGCCATCTAACAATTCTCTGCGCTTTGTGAGAATTCGAAGTGTTTTTTCTTCATCATCAGCCATCATTTTACTGAAACCAACTACATCCATAGCGAGAATTGTTCTTAATTGTCTTTCCATACTACTCCTCAATACGTGCAATAATGATACATTGTTAGAAATTTAGCTAGGTCGACTTAGTTTGTACAGCGTGTATTAATCCATTTCTTTTAAAACTGGAAACAAATCACTTGCCTTTTATTACTTGGAAAAGTAATGCAGTTGCGTGTCATATTAAAAACCACTTTTGCTCGGTAGTAAACAAATGAAATTAAGAAATATAGCCATTATCGCTCATGTTGATCATGGCAAAACGACATTGGTTGACCAATTATTAAAACAGTCTGGAGCATTTAGGGACAATCAAGCGACAGTTGAAAGAGCTATGGATAGTAACGACCTTGAGCGTGAAAGAGGTATAACTATTCTAGCTAAAGCTACATCAGTCAGTTGGAATAATATTCGATTTAACATCGTGGACACGCCTGGGCATGCTGATTTTGGTGGAGAGGTTGAGCGCATATTATCTATGGTCGATGGTGTGGTATTACTGGTTGATGCTGCAGAGGGACCCATGCCCCAAACAAAGTTCGTGACATCTAAGGCTCTGGCCCTTGGATTAAGGCCAATCGTGGTCTTAAATAAAGTAGACAAAAAAGACTCCGATCCTGACCGCGCTCATAACGAAGTATTTGATCTATTTGACAGCTTAGGTGCTAATGATGAGCAACTCGATTTCCCAGTTTTGTATGCATCTGGCAGGTCAGGTTGGGCAGACAAAACTATCAATGGTGAGCGAAAGAATTTAGATGCCTTATTTGATTTGGTTATAAAACATGTACCTGAACCGTCTCAAGTTTGCATGAATACAAAGCCATTCCAGATGTTGGCTACAACACTCGGGGGTGATAGCTTTTTAGGACGAATATTAACTGGACGTGTGGAAGCTGGTGTATTGAAGGCCGGACAGAGTCTACGGGCAATCACGAGAAATGGAGAAATTATAGAAACTTTTCGGGTTAGTAAGATCCTTGCTTTTAGGGGGCTCAAGCAACAAGCAATAGAACAAGCGGAAGCTGGCGATATCGTATCAATATCGGGGATGAGTAAAGCAACTGTTGCGGACACCATAGCTGACCCGAGTGTTACCGAACCAATACCTGCCCAGCCGATTGATCCTCCAACTATAACTGTAACATTTGGGATTAATGATAGTCCCTTTGCGGGTAGAGATGGAAATAAGGTTCAAAGTCGGGTCATACGTGATCGATTACTTAAAGAGTGTGAAAGCAATGTTGCGATAAAGGTTGCAGATGTTCCGGATAGCGATTCTTTTGATGTGTCTGGACGAGGAGAGCTTCAGATTGGGATCCTTATCGAAAATATGAGACGAGAGGGTTTTGAATTATCCGTTTCGAGGCCACGAGTTGTTTATCGTCATATCGAGGGGGTAAAAAATGAGCCTATAGAAGAAGTAACGATTGATGTTGATGATGAGTATACAGGTACAGTTATAGAAAAACTTTCCTTGCGAAGAGGTGAATTAGTGGAGATGAGGTCTACTGGTCAAGGCAAAACCCGAATAGTTTCTCTAATTCCGTCTCGTGGGCTTATCGGTTATCATGGAGAATTCATGACCGATACTAGGGGTACAGGAGTCCTAAATAGGATATTCAGTTCATGGGAACCATTTAAAGGATCTATTTCGGGTAGGAAACGGGGTGTACTTATTTCTATGGAAACAGGTAAGTCGGTTGCATATGCTATTTTTAATTTGGAGGACCGTGGAAAGTTCTTTATTGGGGCAGGTGAAGATGTTTACGAAGGGATGATCATTGGTGAGCATTCCAGAGATAATGACCTTGAAGTAAATCCCTTAAAAGGTAAGAAATTAACAAATGTTCGTGCTTCTGGTACTGATGAGGCAGTTAGATTAACGACACCTATTAGGTTTGGTCTTGAACAAGCGATAGCCTACATTAATGATGACGAAATGGTTGAGGTTACACCGAGCAATCTCAGATTACGTAAAGTCTTTCTAGATCCGCACGAACGAAAAAGAAAACAAAAGCTTGCCAGTTAAGAAAAAAATAAGGATAAAGCCTAGCATTGATTATCATTACCCGTGTTTTGGTATATAGAATTTATCATTCTTATAGGATCAGATTAAGTAACTAGCAGTAAGGACGGGAAAACTGGTGAACCCATAGGTTTTGTTCTTTTCAGCTATTTCTAATTGCTTTTGCCAATCTAATACTTTTTCTTCCGAAATGCCTTGTTTAAGGGCATGCATGGAAAGAATTACTTCTGCATGTGCTGCAGGGGAATTCTTATGCCTTTTAGTCACTAGGAATGGCAATTCTTGATTCTTGATATTACTAAAACCCAATTTCTTTAATTTACCTTCTAGTACCATAGGTAACATTTGATGAAAGCAGTGTGATTTGAAAGCTTCATGGATCAAGTTATTTAGTTTGTCTTCAGGGCCATGAAATTTAAAATGATCCCATAAGACAGATACATTTATAAACATAGAGTTATTCTTAAGTACTCTAGTAATTTCTTCTAAAGTTGGATCCAGATCTTTTATGTATTCTAAGGTTTGAATGGAGGCAACAGAGTCACAAGATTTGGTAGCTAGCTCTATTTCACTCGCTAAATTACATATAAGCTCAACGTTCGTCAGATTCATGCAACGGGATTGAGCTGATTTGATTTGTGTTGTGCTAGGGTCTAGCCCATATACTGAACCTTTTTCTCCTACTGCTAAAGATAGATCTTCTAACAAGTGACCTCCTCCACAACCCACATCAAGGATGGTCTGCCCGGCTTCTAAATTAAGTGCTTGTAAAACTGCTTGTCGGCGGTTCACTCCAGCTGAAGTGGCTGCCATCTTTTGTTGTATAATACTTAACTCACGGTTAAACTTCATTTTACACCTTATTTTTGTTGGGGCTTTAGACACTTAAAGTATGATTTAATAGCACTGTACTATATTTCTATATTCTTATACATTAATTTTGAAATTAAGATACAATGTGACGTAAAGGCAAAGGTGAAATTGGTAGTTCAACCTGGCTTTCTCAGTTAGATGATATTCCATCAATCAATCTAGCTACATACTGGGGCTGTTTAACTTATTTCATTCAAAGTAAACTGTTCAGCAATTAGGTTGGGACAAGATTAGTCTCTATTTAAGCTTATTTTTCCGTTACAGTTCTTAAATATTTGGGCATAATAGGCTAGATTATATAGTTGGAATATTAAATTGATTGTGAACCATCAAAAATGAATAGAAAGCATAAAGGAGCAAAGATTTCCTTTCAGCCGAGAATCAGAAAAGGAGCCTTTTTTGAAGCTGTTTGGGATCATGGGTGTAGGAATTTTTCTGTTTACAATAGAACATACATTTCAAGTGCTTTTTCTAATCCTTCAGATGAATACTGGCAGGTGACCAGGCATGTATCTCTTTGGCCCGTAATGGGAGAAAGGCAAATAGAGATTACGGGTGAAGATGCTCCAGAATTTGTTCAGTTTCTGACCTCGAGAGATATGTCTAAGTGTGACGTAGGCCAATGTAAATACGCCCTTTTACTCAATCAGCATGCGGGGATAGTGTGTGATCCAATCATTTTGAGGCTAGAAGAGAAGAAATATTGGATTTCTACTTCAGATTGTGACTTAGAGTTATGGATCAAGGGAGTTCAGCTGAACTCTGGTTTCAAAGTCAATATCCGAGACGCTAACGTCTCTTTGCTGCAAATACAAGGACCAAAATCGTCTGCCTTGGTAGCCAGGATTTTTGGAGAGCATATGCTCGATTTGAGGTATTATTGGCTTGCCAGTGTGAATTTCCACGGTATTAATCTAATTATTTCACGAACTGGTTGGAGCGGTGAATTGGGCTATGAATTATATTTAAGTGATTATGAAAAAGGTAGTTTTTTATTCAATGAGATAATGAAACAGGGGGAATTATTTTCTGTAGCAGCAGGGTCAGTTAACCAGGCAAGAAGGATAGAAGCAGGAATTTTGTCATGGGGTGTTGAGATGTCACAAGACGAAAACCCATATGAGGTTAACCTTGGACGATTAGTGGAATTTACCGATGGTGGCAAATTTATTGGTAGAGATGCCGCGCTACATTATAGTAAACAGGATCAAGTTAAAGGTCTTGTAGGTTTAAAAATGATGCCTCCAGCGATAGAAAGTAATGAAAAACCTTGGCTCATTTTTAATGGAGAGAATGTAGCAGGTAAACTGACTAGTTTGGCCTACTCACCGAGGTTAAAGTTTAACATAGGTCTCGGACTAGTTTGCAAACAATTTACTAAGCTGGGTACTAAGCTTTTAGTCCAAGGTTGTGGTGAGAATTATGACGCTGAGGTAGTACCTATTCCATTTTTAGAGAAACGGCAAATGTCAAATGCCAAAGAATTAGCATTAGAATTTAACCAGCTTAATAAGGAAAGAGGTAATTAGATGGCAAGTGTCACAGGAATTAATCATATAGCTTTTGCTGTAAAAAATCTTCAGGATTCACTCCAAAATGCGACTGAGGTTTTAGGCGGTGAAATCATGATGAAGTTTGAATCTTTAGAGGACAAATATGAGGGAGCGTGTGTGAAGTTTGGCACAAGTATAATGAGTTTTATATCAAGTCATGATCCTGAGAGTTTCATATACAAATTTGTTGAAAAACATGGAAATGGTGTTCAACATATTGGTCTTGAAATTGATGACATTGAACAATATGTGAAAGAGCTAGAAAAAAAAGGTGTCAGGGTTGATAAAGGTGAAATGAGCGATAAGACATTTCCAGAAGCTCTTGTTGGACCTAAGACTGGTAATGGAGTTGTACTACAATTAACAGGTTGGAAAAAGGGTCCTTTTGACTCTACTTATGAAGGTTGTGAGCGATTGTGTGAAAAATATTCACAAAACCCAAAACTCAACTTAAAAGCAGGAAATCAGCTTAAACCGCCTATAGACGATTAAGAAATTGGTAAATAGCAATCTTCATTTCAAATCTTGGCCTCAGGACTTACCTCATACTCTAAAGGCATCATCCCAAACTTTATATGAGAACTTAGTTTTTACCGCACTGAAGTTCCCTGATCGTAAAGCTCTTATTTATAATGGAACTAGTTTAACTTATAAGAGTTTATTTGAGCAGGTTAGGATTATCGGCGGATTCTTAGCAGGGGTTGAGACGATTAATCCCGGTGATAGGGTAATCTTGTACATGCAGAATTCGCCGCAATTCATAATTAGTTACTATGCTATTTTAGGTGCAAACTGTGTAATTGTGCCTGTCAATCCTATGCTACAGCCTGCTGAGGTTGAGCACATTATTTTGGATAGTGGTGCTAAGTTTGTCATTACGGCGGCAGAGTTATTGGATAAAATTATCCAGTCCGTTTCTCAAAGGAAAGCTTCCAACATTAAAATCTTGGTTACTACACATCTTGATAGTTTGCAAAAAAAGTTTAACGTTAAACTATCAGGTGGAACTAAAGAAAAAAAAGCTAAATTCCAAGAAGGTAATTTGTACCAGTGGAACACTATTCTAAAACGATCTGGTTCTGAGTTGAAGCATGTTAGGGAATTATCTGATTTGGCTATAATTCCCTATACATCAGGGACAACAGGAAAACCTAAAGGTTGTGAGCATACCTACAAAAGTGTCAATGCTGTAGTACAAGCTTATTCTAAGTGGCTGCCTTTACCAAACGGTGCAAAAATATTAACTACCCTCCCACTATTTCATGTAACCGGCATGCAAAACTCTATGAACGTGCCAATTTTTAGGGGAGATACAATAATATTAATGTCAAGATGGGATGTTAATGAAGCTCTTTACCTAATTAAAGAGCACAGGATACAATCCTGGCGGTCAATCACAACCTCAATTATCGATTTGATTTCAGTATTTGATCCAGAAATCCATGATTTATCCTCATTAGTGTCCATTGGTGGCGGAGGTGCTCCTATGCCTGTCACTGCAGCCAAAAAATTAAAAACTATTGCATCTCTCGACTATATTGAAGCGTATGGAATGACGGAAACAATGGCTCCAACTCACATTAATCCACCCAAAAAACCTAAATTAGGCTCTATTGGTATCCCGATCTTTAATGTCGATGCGAGAATCATTGATATAGATTCAGATGAACAGCTGGAGGCACACGCTGTTGGGGAGTTAGTTGTGGCGGGACCACAAGTATTCTTAGGCTATTGGAATCATTCGCGTGCTACAGAGAGTGCCTTTCTTTACATTGAAGGTAAAAAATTCTTAAAAACAGGAGATTTAGGTTATTTTGATTTAGAAGGTTATTTTTATATAGTTGATCGCTTAAAAAGAATGATTAGTTATTCAGGTTTCAAGGTTTGGCCAGCCGAGATAGAATCAATCCTCTATGATCATCCAGACATTAAGGAAGTTTGTATTATTGGTGTAGCCGATAAAAGGACCGGTGAAAAAGTGAAAGCTGTAATTGTTCTTAGAGATAATATTGATGAATTGGACTTAATTACTCTAAAGGCATGGTGCGGGGTTAGAATGGCTAAATATAAAATGCCAAAGATCTTTGAAATTCGAGAAGAACTACCCAAGAATAGAATTGGTAAAATCTTGTGGCGTCAAGTGACCTGAATAACATATTAACAAAATCTTCAAACAGTGCTTGTCAGACACAAAATGGGAAAATCTCTTTTACAGAGATTGATATTCTTCTCATTAGGTTCTTTTGTTTACAGGAAGAGTTAGAATTTACATTAACGGATTGTTGTGAGGATCTGTTCTAAAGGTTTTTTCAATGTTGCTGCATATGGTACTTTAGCATTTTTGGCTGGGTGCCCTATAGCCAAAATCATGACAGGCTTATTAGATGCTGGTCTGTTACAGATTTTTGTCAGAAATTTCATTGGATTTGGGGTGTGGACTAGACAATATAGGCCAGCTTGATGAATAGCTGAAATGAGAAATCCGGATGCTATCCCAACGCTTTCTGGGACATAATAGTTTTTGTAAGTAGTGCCATCAATTTTACAACCATACCTTTCGGCAAAAACAACTATCAGCCAAGGTGCTGTTTCCAGATGTAGCTTGTTTGGCCCCGTCCCAATAGGCTCTAATGCTTGGAGCCATTCATCATTATTAATGCTCGAATAAAATTTTTTTTCTTCTCTTTCTGCAGCATCTCGAATTTTTATTTTGGTTATTTTACTTGAAATAGCCACAAAATGCCAAGGTTGATGGTTTGCACCACTTGGTGCCAGGGATGCTACCCTGATGCAATTTTTTATAGCTTCTTCAGGGATTGGTCTTTCGGAAAAATCTCTTATAGTCTTTCTGAAAGTAAATGTCCGGTAATGGGCCTTTGTTAATGCCTGAATTTCCCTATCACTTTTTGGTGACATTTTGGGAAAGGAGACGGGTTTATAAATTGACATTTAATTTACCTCATTTAGTGATTAACTTTTTTTGGGTGCATGTCTTTGCTTACAATGTTATTTTCTATGTTGGCACGGTTTGTTATTGTAGCGCTTAGATTTGAATCTTCATTATGTATTATTTTCGTAATAATGTGTGTATTGATTTTTCTTAGCTAAATTTCATAAATTCTTAGATATTATATATATTTTACAAGAAACACGCGAATGATTAGACACGAAAATGACGATAACTAGCACACAGTTATTTCTTTATTTCGGTGCACTGATCATTTTATTTCTGACGCCAGGGCCGGTATGGATTGCAATTATTGCAAGAACTGTTTCTGGTGGTGCCAAATCAGCACTGTCACTTACATTAGGTGTTTCCTTGGGTGATATGATTTGGCCTGTAATTGTATTCCTTGGTTTAGGATTCTTAATTACGATTTATTCGGACATTTTTATTCTAATTCGATATTTAGCAGCAGTTATTCTTTCATTTATGGGCTTACTGGTTATATTAAATGCGCAAAACACTATAACCACTAATAAGAAGTTAACGAAGTCGGGTTTTTTTGCAGGCTTTTCAGCAGGTTTCATAGCCATAACTGTTAATCCAAAGGCAGCACTATTTTACCTAACCTTGTTACCAGGGTTCTTTGATTTCACAACAATTGGGAACATAGATTTATTAGTAATTTCGGTTATATCATTTTCTGTCCCAATGTTAGGGAATGTCATCTTGATATTATTTCTTTCTAAGGTGAGGAATTTAATTTCTTCCCCAAAATCAATTGGTAGAATCAATGTGATCTCGGGTGCGTTATTAATCCTGGTTGGTCTCATTATTGCCTTGAATTAAGGAATAATCTGAAAAAGACTGCAAGTAATGATTATTAGGAATCTTATCAATGGAAGAACCTGTTCATTAGTAATTCTAGCTCTGGCTATCTTAACTTCTTTAGGGCTTTGAGTTTAGTGTTAAATCAGAAATTCCATTTAATTTGTTGTCTTTGTAGCAAGAGATATCATTCCGAACTCCACATTCCCAATCTATTGGAGAACTTAATTTTCCTTGATTATAAGTGAAAGTTTGCACACAACGATTGGTACCAGACAAGTTACAGAAAGAACCATGCCTGAAAAGTACCAATAGAGGAACATTTGATACTTTGTCAACTTCCAGCTTGGTGTTACTCCAATGCGGTATGTCGTTACATTTACAGCAATAACTAGTGGGCAGCCTCCACTTGCTCCCCCTTACCCATTGCGCATTCAAATGTTTGAAAATCAATGAATTCAGCGTCTTCCCCCTAGACCCCAAAATTATTGTAGTAACTGGATTCATCCCAAAACTAAAAGTATTTTGAACATCACCTATGGGAGGGCACCATTACGATTGTATTTCTTTAGGAATATTCTGAGCATTTTTTGAAACGTTTGTTGTCTCTGCAAAAGTTAACGGAATAAAAAAGAATATGAAACCTAGGAATGGAGGTATTTGAAAAAAACCATAATCAGAAATATTAAGCCTGTTTTAGTGACAGAGGGTTCTTTAATGACAGCTTGAAAGCATTGAAGTTTGTATAACAGATTAAGATACCAACATTCTTATATGAAGTACGCAATTAGGTAAGGTTATTGCTATAGTTCTGCACCTGCTTTAAATTCCCCAAAACGAATTCTAAGGTTGGCAGCAATACGCGTAATAGGCTCTGGTAATAATTTCTTAGGGGGATCTGCCAAACAAAGTGCATCAGCCAGCTTAGAATTAATACCCATGGCATAATCGGCAGCTGCTGCACCTTGAAGTGTTCCGTTAACAGTGCCTAGCCCATTTTGACAGCATGCCGCAAATAGTCCCTTTTCAGTCTCACCAAAAGCTGGAACGTTGTTAAGAGAGAATGCCAATTGCCCACCCCAATTGAAAGCCATTTGAACATCTTTCAGATTTGGAAATCTCAAGTAAAAACTGGCAGTATGCTTGGCATAGATTCTCTTTAGCGTGGCTGGTGCTGGGTGCATTCTTGGTTCATAGGTCACTCTATTGCGAATTACTATTCGATCACCTGAAGTGGTGGAAATTTTGCGGATGGTTGTGCCTAAGGGATCTGCCGATGTCAGCCCCCAATGAGCTTTTCCTCCAAGGATAGTGCTTTCTTTGGCTGTAAGTGCTTGGGTCATTGAGCCATAAGTGAAAAGATGAATAAGTCGTCTCTTGAACAATCCAAAGTTCTCCGCGTGGCCATTTGTAGCCATTATTATTTTTTGGGTTATTATTGATCCTTTAGGAGTTTGGGCATGCCAGTCACGGCCTTTATGTATTAATGAAATTACGGGAGAATTCTCATGGATTTTTAGTTTTTTTGAAATCAATTTGTTTCCGAGTTCACGAATATAAAGTGCAGGTTGAAGCATAACTGTACCAGGCGTGAATAATCCGCCCAGATAATATTCTGTTCCAGTTAATTCCTTCATCTGCTGTGCATCATAAAGCTCAAAATTTTCTTTCAGATGAGTTAGATGGGTTTTATAATTCAGGTTATGTTGTATCCCAGTAGCAGTCGCCGCCGCATTTACTTTCCCGACTTCTTGGAAAGCTTCCTTTGGTACCCCTAAATCATAAACCATTTTTTTTGCAATGTTTATAGCCAGCCTATTTTGTTTTATTTTCTTCCGATCTTCATGGATGCCACCCCCATAGTCTTTACTTACTAAATCGTGGGGTAGATCAATCATAAAGCCTGAGTTTCTGCCTGCTGCCCCCTCCGCCAAGCGCTGAGCATCTAGTATAGTAATACGATCAGCAGGTCTATTTAACTGTATTCTCCTAGCAGCAGACAATCCAGCGAAGCCGGCTCCAATAATTAGCCAGTCTGTTATTTCGTGGGAATTAAGTTCAGGGTGTCCTCTATCAGGAGGTAATATGGCATTCCAAGCAGCAGGGCCTGGATTATATGGAAGTTTCGTAACTTTCATGAAAACGTACTATTTAAAATTTTTGATTCAATGCATCCTCACGTGGAATTTCTTTTTCCCGCTTAGCTATGTAATCGAGGATTTCTTCTTGAACATCGTTTTTAAGCTTAGGCTCCTCATAGTCTTTTAACATTTCTTTAGCTTTATAGAGTGCCCTTGAATTAATGTCCAATCCACCTTCTGCTTGCCATTGTTCTATCGAATTATTGTCAAACAATTCTGGCATAAAGAAGGCTTCTTGAAAATTTTCTAAGGTGTGCGGGTGGCCCAAATAATGACCCCCAGGCCCAACATCTTTTATTGCACCAAGGCCAAGTTCAAAATCATCCCAATTGATGCCTTTTGCCATCTTGTAGGCCATTGCACATTGTTCTGCGTCAACAATGAACTTAGCCATGCTGCAATGCATTCCTGCTTCATTCCAGCCTGCAGAATGCCAGATATAGTTGGCACCAGATAACATCACCGCCATTAAGGTCGTAGCACTTTCATATCCTGCCTGAGAGTCAAATATTTTTGAGCTACCTAACGTATTGGAAGTTCTCCAAGGCACTTTATAATATCTAGCCATTTGACCTGTCATGAAGTTCATTAAGCTAATTTCAGGAGTACCTGACATAGGAGCCCCAGATCGCATCGAGACAGTTGATAAATAATGTCCATATATAGCTGGCGTTCCTTTCTTTATAATCTGAGTATACGCCAAGGCACTAAGAGCCTCAGCATTAAGCTGTGCAACCGTGGGTGCTATTGAAGCTGGTGTGTTTGCCCCTCCTAATACAAAGGGTGAGCATAGGATGGGTTGGTTTCTTTTGCTAAAAGCTCGCAAGGCTCCAAGCATTACTTCATCCCATACAAGTGGAGAGTTTCCGTTACAGTTACCTGTTACTACTGGATGGTCATCAATATAACCTTTGCCAAATAATATGTCACACATATCTAGGACATCTTTGGCATTTTTGGGACTTGTCGTCATCCCCATGAAAGTTTTATCTGAATATCGCATTGAAGAATATGTAATGCGCAGATGCCTATGACTTATTGGATGGTCATAAGGTTCAACAATGTGATGTGCACTTGAGTGAATTGCTGGAAGCATATGAGACAGTTTATGAAAATTAGCCAAATCATCTAGAGTTGGGTTTCTTCTCACATCTTCTAAATCCCTTAAATAAGGGGCCCCTGTCATGGGAACGAACATACTGAATTTACCCCCAACAGGTAAGTTATTCATAGGATTCCTTGCATGTAAGATAAACGTTTCTGGAATAGTTTTAATTAGTTCCCTAATCAGGTATCGATCGGCATAAACTGTTTCGCCAATTACCTTAGCACCCGCATTCTTCCAATCTCTTAGTGCGATAGTATCACGAAAATGAACCCCGATGTTTTCAAGAATGTTCATTGATGCTTCGTCAATACGAAGAACTTGATCTTCGTTCATGGGTTCGGTCAAAGGTAAACCTCTCTCAAGAGCTGGAAGCATTGTTGTATCACGAGTTTGTCGCCGAGTTTTGCGGAAATTCCTGCCTTGTCTAGATTTTCCAACAGCTACTCGGTTCATCTTAATCTTCTTCGTTAATTGGATCGTTTAAATCAATCCATATGGTTTTTAACTCTGTATATTGATCATGAGCGTGAATACCGTTATCTCTACCTCCAAAACCAGATTGTTTGTAACCCCCGAATGGAGTGGACACACTGCCTTCCCCATAACAATTTATTGTGACTGTTCCAGCTCTTACTTCTTTGGCTGCTCGCAAGGCTTTTCGGGTGTTTCCACTAAAAACTGAGGCCGTAAGTCCATAAACAGTATCATTGGCTAGTTGAATAGCCTCGTCATTACTGTCAACTTCGACCACTGACAAGACAGGTCCAAAAATTTCCTCCTGGTTTTTCTTATCATTATGTAAAACCTCATAAATAGTGGGCGAAACAAAAGCACCTTCAATATTCCCACCAACAAGTGCTCCTTCGGTAAGGTATTTACTAACCTTTTTGCAGTGATGAGGGTCTATTAAGGCCCCTAGACGAGTTTTAGGATCTAATGGATCCCCTGTCTTCCAATCGCGGAGTTTCAATTTTATTTGATTTAAGAGCTCTTTCTTAACACTCTTATGAACAATTAACCTTGATATAGCACTACAGTTTTCTCCCATGTTCCAAAAAGCACCCGTCACAATTTGGTTTGCAGCCGCATTTATATTTTCAACATCATCTAAAACTATTGCAGGATTCTTGCCTCCGCATTCAAGCACTACCTTTTTGAGATTGCTTTCTGCCGAATATTTAAGGAAAAGACGGCCAGTTTCGGTTGAGCCAGTGAAACTAACCATATCAACATGCATGTGCCTTCCAAGGGGTTCTCCTACTGAGGGTCCATCACCAGGCAAGATTTGTAAGATTCCTCTTGGCAGGCCTGACTCGAGAGCAAGCTCTGCCACTTTTAATGCTGTAAGAGAGGTCTGTTCGGCTGGCTTTACTATTATGGAACAGCCAGCTGCTAAGGCAGGTCCAATTTTCCATGCCAGCATCAGTAATGGAAAGTTCCAAGGTAATACGGCGGCCACGACTCCGATCGGTTCTCGGACAATGATTGATAGAGAATTGTCTTCAAGAGGGGCTGCTTGGTCATAGATTTTATCAATAGCTTCGGCATGCCATTTAATTGTGTCAATCATTTCTGGAATGTCGATCAGTTCGCAATCTCGGACAGGCTTCCCACTATCAATCGATTCCATTACTGCTAGTTCTCGTCTATGCCGTGTAATCAATTTACATAATCTGATTAGAATTTCTTTCCGTTCGGCTGGGATTTTTTTTGCCCACCTTCCGTCTACAAAAGCTTCTCTTGCTTTTTCGACAGCAAGATCCACGTCTTGTCCATTTGCTGTGCTTATTGTTGTTATTTCAGTATTGTTTGAAGGATTTAGGCATGCCATTTCTGGTCCATGACCCCTGCGAAACTTGCCGTCTATAAATGGACTGCACGGTGGATCAATATTTTTTGCAATAGAAACATATTCCAATTTTGTTAAAAGATTAGACATTAAGATTATACCTCCAACCCAGAGATAGATTTATTCATGGTTTTTATAACTTCTGCGAAAACTCTTTTTTCATCCTTATTTAGGGGATGCAGAGGTTTTCTAGGTGGTCCTGCATCAATGCCACGTAATGTTAGGCCAAATTTAATTGATTGGACAAACTTCCCTCCTTGCTCCAAAACATTCATCAAGGGTAACATAGCAGACATAATTTGCCGCCCCTTATTAAAATTACCTTCGATGACGCAGGAATTGTAAAGTGCTAAATGTGCCTCCGGAGCAAAGTTTGAACCGGCGCAAACCCAGCTTTTAGCGCCCCATGCAAAAAACTCTAAAGCTTGATCATCCATTCCACAAGAAAGAGCAATGTGGGGGTAATCTCTTGCCAGCATATGGAGCCTATTTGGATCTCCAGAACTTTCCTTTATGGCACAAAAATTGGTGGATCGACCTAACCTGTCTAAAGTTTCTTCGTCCATATTTGTGCTCATCCTTCCAGGGTAATTATAAAGCATCACTGGTAGGTCTGCGGCCTTATCGATAGCAAGAGCGTGTAACGCTATCTCACGTCCAGTAGGATACGCATAAGGAGGAGTCGTAACAAGTATAGCGTCCGCCCCCATTTTTTTTGCTTGTTTTGCATATTCAATGCTATCTTCGGTTCTTATGGCCCCTGTTCCTACTATCGTTGAAACCCTTCCGTTAATCATTTCTTTTGCCGTGCCCATGAGTTCAAACCTTTCCTTCATGGTCATGGCATAGTATTCACCTGTGGTTCCTGCTAGCACTATACCATGTATACCGGATTCAATGAGCATATCGATGGTTTTTGCCATAGCCTCCTGGTTAAGATTATAGTTCTCGTGAAAAGGAGCAATTAAAGGTGTGTATATGCCTTCAAATTCCATTTTAAGTAGCCAACCATATTTCCAGTCACGTTAATCCGTTTCATAAAATCCTAAGAAAGTTTTCAGAAAAGTAAAGAAAAGTTATGGATGAACAGAGGGTTATAAAAGATTACTAGGATCTTTAATTCAGTACTTGGTTTTGGAATTCCCACAGATAAAAAGGCGGGGGAAAAAAATTGATTTAATGCCTCTTCATGTTTGAATTATGGTATACAGGTATTTTAATATCTAACAATGCATTTAATAATAATCCCATGCGGAGAGAAATATGAAAGAACGTGGATTTGAAATTTCTGAATTTGAAACACGCATGGTAAGAGCTCAAGAAATCATGCATCGAAGAAAACTTGATGCAATTTGGGTCACCACTCCACAGAACATTAGGTATTTTACTGGCTTTGATTCCCAATTTTGGGAAAGTCCTACAAGGCCTTGGTTTGTAGTCGTCCCAGGAGAAGGTAAACCAATCGCCGTAGTTCCAGAAATAGGGGCTAGAGAAATGGAAAAAACATGGATAGAAGATGTACGTTCTTGGCCAGCACCGATCCCAGAGGACGACGGTATCTCGCTACTGAGTGAGGCTATCAATAGCTTACCAAACAAGTTCAATGCCATTGGTGCGGAGCTTGGTAGAGAAATGGCCCTTAGAATGCCTGTTAATGATTTTCTAAAACTTCGAACTGTTATAAATAGAGCAGTTTTAGATGGTTCGCCTGCTTTATGGGAAATGCGAATGGTTAAAACTGAACTTGAGATTCATAGAATAGGCCATATTTGTAGGCTAGCTAGTGAATCATACCAGGATCTTCCAAACTATCTAAATATTGGTGAAACAGAAAGAGATGCGACGCAAAAATTACGCATTGATCTAGCCAGGAGAGGAGCTGACTCTACTCCCTTTCTACCTGCAGTTTCGGGCCAAGGTGGTGTTCCACAGATTGTTTGTGGGCCTACCGATCGGAAACTAGAAAATGGTGACATATTATTTATAGATACGGGTTCTACCTATGACGGTTATTTCTGCGACTTTGATCGGAATTTTGCTATAGGTAAGATTTCAGATGAAGCCATGAAAGTTCATGATTTGCTATGGAAAGCTACGGAAGCTGGGATTGCTTCTTCTATGCCGGGGATTACAACTGAAGATGTATGGTTTGCTATGAACAAGGTAATTGAAGAGGGGGGCATCAAGGGGAATCATGCTGGCCGCTTGGGTCATGGGGTTGGTTTGCAGTTAACAGAACCTCCTTCACATAGACGGGGAGATAAAACCAAATTAGTTCCTAATATGGTAATAACGATTGAGCCAGGTCTTGAGTATTTGCCAGGAAAGATGATTGTACATGAAGAAAATGTCGTTATTACTGAAGACGGAGCAAAATTATTAACTATACGTGCCCCACGCGAAATGCCCATAATTAGGTAACAATTTCTTTCTTATATTATATATTACGATGCGCGACATTCTTGAATCACAAAAAAAGAAATTTCTTTCTGAAGGAGTACCTTCTTATGCTGTTAGAATCGATCGTTTAAATCGGTGTATTGCCCTATTGAGGGAGTATGAAGACAAATTAGTAAAAGCCATAAAACTAGATTTTAAAACAAGGTCAAGTGATGAAATAAAGATCTCAGAGATTGACCAAAGTATTAGGAATATAACTTTTACAATTAAGAGTCTAAGAAAATGGATGAAACCTATAAGGCGAAGGGCTTCATTTGGTGCTGGGTTTCTTGGTGCCAAGTCCATGATGCAACCTTCTCCTTTAGGCACCGTAGGAATCATCGCACCATGGAATTTTCCTGTTGGCATGATTTTTTATCCTGCAGCTTCTATTTTTGCTTCGGGTAACCTTATTATGGCTAAACCTTCAGAGATCACTGCTCATACAGCTGACTTAATGAAAGAAGCAGTAACAAAGTATTTTGACGTGACTGAATTTGCGATTTGTCTTGGAGGAGCAAGAGTAGGAGAAAGCTTTTCTAAACTACATTTAGATCATTTGCTTTACGTAGGGAGTAATAAAATTGCAAAAAAAGTACTTCTCAATAGTTCCAAAAATCTTGTTCCGACTACGCTCGAACTTGGGGGGAAGAGCCCAACTATTATTTCAGATGATGCTGACCTTCATTTGGCTGCAAAACGGATTTTATTTGCTAAAACTTTAAATGCGGGGCAAATATGTTTGGCTCCAGATTATGTATTTGTTAAAAGAGGTTCTGAAAATTCTTTAGTAAATGAATTAAAGACAGTATTTCATGATTTCTACCCCGAGAAAGGTCGACATGACTATACATCAATGGTAAATGCCGATCACTTTATAAGAATTAATTCTTGTATAGAAGATGCAGTTTCGAAAGGAGCCAATGTCATTAACTTGGGTAATTTTGATGCCAAAGATCAAAATTTGATTACAACAAAAGTGTTGCTAAATGTGACCAGTGAAATGGAGGTCATGAAAAAAGAAATATTTGGTCCAATACTTCCAATTTTAAGTTATGAAAATCTAGAGGAGGTGGTCAATTATATCAATGCTCATGATCGTCCGTTAGGACTATACTTTTTTGGTCATAGAAAGAAAGATCATCAATACATTATTAAAAATACCCGCTCTGGCGGGGTTACTTTTAACGAT